>DATBIR010000156.1:0-3611 GCA_036556825.1 Beijerinckiaceae bacterium | reverse complement strand
AGATGGCGCGACCTATGAGAGCTTGCGTGACACCGCCGTCGTATGGATTGCCGGGTCAAGCCCGGCAATGACAAAGGAGAGAGTGCGAGGTGGTGAATTAGACTGCCGGCGCCGCCTGCGGCGGGTGGCCGGCGAGGAGGTCGAGGCTGTTCTGGAGGGCGGCCTGCGGGATGTTCTGCGTGATGAAGACCACGCGCGTGCGCCGGTCGGCGTCCGGCCAGGCCGGCAGGCGCACGGGCGGATGGATCACCTGCTGCACGCCGTGCACCACCACCGGGCCCGGCAGGCCGGCGACGTTGACGAGGCCTTTCATGCGCAACAGATCGCGCCCGCGCAGCGAGGTGATCGACTGCAGCCAGATTTTCAGCGCGTCCCAGGCGATCGGCTGATCGAGGGTCAGGCAGAAGGCGCGGATATTGTCGCCGTGCCGGTTGGGATCGTTGGCGGTGTGAAGCTGCGGACCGTGATCGTGATGCCCATGCGCGTGCCCATGATCGTCATGCGCATGCTCGTAGGCCTCGGCGTCAAGCCAGCGGCGCAGCTCCTGCGGATTGGCGCGCGGATCGGCGGCGCGCGAAAAGAGCTGCTCCGGCGTGATCTCGCCGTGCACGATCTCCAGCATGTCCGCCGACGGGTTGAGCTGCCGCAGCCGCGCCTTGAGCGTGTCGACGGCGGCGCGTTCGGCGAGATCGGTCTTGGTGATCAGGATGACGTCGGCGAGCGCCGCCTGCCTGACCGGCTCCGGAAACGCCTCGAGCTGGCCGAGGCCGTTGACCGCGTCGGCGGTGGTCACCACCGTGCGCAGCTGGAAGCGCTCCGCCACCAGCGGCTCGGTGGCGAGCGTGTGCAGGATCGGCGCCGGGTCGGCGAGACCGGTGGTCTCGATCACGACGCGCGAGAAGCCGGGGATCTCGCCGCGCTGCTGCTTGCCGTCGAGGTCGCACAAGGTGTCGACGAGATCGCCGCGCACGGTGCAGCAGATGCACCCGCTCTGCAGCACCAGGGTGTTCTCGAGCGCCGTCTCGACGAGGAGGTGATCGATCGCCACCTCGCCGAACTCGTTGATGACCACGGCGGTGTCGGCCATGCCGGGGTGGCGCAGGAGGTGATTGAGCAGGGTCGTCTTGCCGCTGCCCAGGAACCCCGTGATGACCGTGACCGGAATGGTCATGCTTTTCTCCGAACGCCGGACTAGATCAGGATCAATTCAGATTGAATCGATCCTGATCTCTTTCTGTTTGTGTCGCATGATCCTTTCGGCAAAGCGGTGCCCACCCCTGATCAAGTCCGGGGCAGGCTTTGCCGGATCATGCTTTTAGATCTCCAGCTCGAAGATATAGAGCCCGCCGCTGTGCCGGTCGACCGCGTAGACGATGGCGTTCTCGTCGACGAACACGTCGTTGATCTGGATCGATCCCGTGCGCGAGCCCTGCGGCGCCGCCGGCACGTAGGCGGCGACCTCCTTCGGCTGCAGCGGGTTCGTCAGGTCGTAGACGCGCACGCCGCCGCTGAAGAAGGTGGCGAAGATCAGGTTGTCCGACTTGAACGAGGTCTCGCCCGGCCGGTTCTCGTGCAGGTTATGCGAGCCGTAGCGGCCGCCGCGGCCCTTGAACTCCTCGACCGGCGGCAGCGGGAAGGTGGCGATCGGCACGAGGTTGTCTTCCTTGCGCGCGTCGACCACCCAGGTCAGCTTCGGCCAGTCGACGCCGCCGTCCTTGACGCATTCGTCGGCGACCACGAGCAGGTCGCGGCTGAACAGCGGCATGACCGTGTGCGTGAAGCCGGGATAGGGCGGATGCGGGTTCCACGCCGACACCACCTTCGGCGAGGCATAGTCGGAGATGTCGAGGATGAAGGCGCCGCCGTCGATATAGCCCACATAGGCGCGGTCCGGGCGGTCCGGATAGACGTTGGTGTTGTGCGCGCGGAAGCCCGCGTTGAGCGGCAGGCGCGGCGGCGGCGGCGCCGCGTCGCCCTCGCGCGTGCCCGGATACCACCAGCGCCCGACCTCGACCGGCTTCGACGGATTCTTGACGTCGATGATCTGGTAGCACTGGTCGTCGACCGGATTGGTCGGCGTGAAGTCGGCGGCGCCGCTGGCGCAGTGGATGTATTCGCCGTCGACGAACCACACCTGGTGCACGCCGCGCGAATACGGCCCCGACCGGTCGAAGAAGGCGATCGATTTCGGCTGCTCGGGCGTGCTCACGTCCCACAATTCGATGCCGGCCGGCTTGCCGCCGGGCTCGACCGTCTGGTGCGCCACCGCCATGATGTCGCCGCACAGCTCGAGGGAGTTCGAGCGCACGCGCTGGTGCGGCAGGTCGGTCTGCACGACCACCTTCGGCTTCTTCGGATCGGTCACGTCGACGCCGGTGAAATTCTTCGGCGGGCCCTCGTGCGCGAGCCACATGATGCGCCGCCCGTCGCGCGTCTTCTGCAGCGACATGCCCTCGCCGCCGCCCCCGTAGCCCTGCAGCAGATCGTGCCCGATCAGGCGCAGCCCGTAACCTTCATCCTTCATGTGTGCCTCGTGTTTGAAAATCCCCTCCCCCTCGCGGGGAGGGGCAGGGGTGGGGGGCGTGGGACCAGACCTCGGCACATTCGGCTGCGCGAAGTCGCTGATGTCACCAGCCCTTCTCGCTTCCGCCAGAGCTCTATGCCGAGGACCCCCACCCTACCCTCCCCGCAAGGGGGAGGGAAGAAACCTCCATCCGGCGCGCCTCTCGCTACTTGATCGCCAGCGGGTTGATGGGCGAGCCGGTGCCGCCGGTGATCACCAGCGGCGGGCCGGCGAAGAAGAACTCGTAGGTTTTATCGGCGGCGCAGTCGTCCGCAAGCTCCTTGAGGTAGAACATCTCGCCCATGGTCAGGCCCATGGCCGGGATCACCACCCAGTGCCAGGGCTGCTGCACCTCCGTGGTCTCGTTGGGGCGCACCTCGACGCCCCAGGTGTCGGAGCAGATCGCGGCGATCTCTTTCTCCTGGCACCAGTAGCAGTTCTCGAACTTGACGCCCGGCGCGTCGCCGCCGGCGAAGCTGCCCCATTTGCCTTCCCTGAGGCAGCGCTCGAGCTGGCCGGTGCGCACGATGACGAAGTCGCCTTTGCGGATCTCGACATTCTGCGCTTTCGCGGTGGCGTCGAGCTCGTCGTTGGAGATGCCGTAGCCGTCGTCGAGGCTGTCGACCTTCTTGAAGCGCGCCACGTCGAGCAGCACGCCGCGGCCGACCATCTTGTCGCGCGTATGCTCGATGCCGAGCTTGTGCACGCCGCCGCCGTCCACGTGCTTGGCGTTGTGCCCGTTGTACATCTTGTCGTCGAGGAAGATGTGGCCGAGCGAATCCCAGTGCGTCGCCGACTGCACCGGCATGTTAATGGCATCGTCGGCGTAGCGCAGCTTGTTGGTCTCGTCGAAGCGCCCGGCGAGCGCGTCGGTGCCGGTCGCCAGCATGGTATGGATCGGATTCCAGCGGCCGCCGAACAGTCCGCTTTGCGGGCCGTTGCGGTCGAGCGGAATGCCGAGCCCGAACACCTTGCCTTGGCGCACGAGCTTCGCCGCCGCGACGACGTCCTCCGGCGTGACGTGGTTGAGCGTGCCGATCTGGTCTTC
>DATBIR010000155.1:0-3531 GCA_036556825.1 Beijerinckiaceae bacterium | reverse complement strand
GTGCGACTTCACCCAGACCGGCAGCAGGAAGTTCGCCGAGATCGGCTCCCAGCCGCGCGCGGCGGCCTCGGTCACGCCCTTGGAGAACGGCGCGACGGCCGTGACCATGATCGGCGGATGCGGGCGCTGATAGGGCTTGTGGATGTAGCCCTGGCCGATCTCCTTGATCGTCTGGCGCTCGATCGAGATCATCCAGTAATTGCCTGGGAGATTGTAAGGCGGCTCGCCCTGCCAGATGTTCAGTATGTGGTCGATCGCCTCGACGAACATCGCCGTGCGGTCCTTGTCGAGGTTGCCGAACAGCTCGGCGTCGGACAGGAGGCCGCCGGGGCTGATGCCGAACAGGAAGCGGCCCTCGGCCATGTGGTCGACCATCGCCACCTCGGCGGCGACCATGGCGGGGTGATGGTTCGGCAGGTTGACGGTGCCGGTGCCGAGCTTGATGGTCTTGGTGTCGTTCAGCACCCAGGCGATGAAGATCAGCGCGGAGGTGATCGTCTCGGCGGCGTCGGTGATGTGCTCGCCGAAATAGCCTTCGGTGAAGCCGAGCCGGTCGGCGATCAGCGCCAGCTCGCGGTCCTCCTTGAAGACCTCGGTGAGATTGCGGCCGAGCGGATGGATCGGCATGGTGAAGAAACCGAGCTTCATAGGCCTTCCCAATTCTCCGACAGGATCGCGCCGGGCTTGTCGGCCGTGTTCGCCACCTCGACGAAGGACGGCAGGCACAGGCGGCCGGCGGTGAAGATCAGCGGCTCGCCGTCGCGATAATCCGCCTGCAGCACGCGGCCGATGAAGATCAGGTGGTCGCCGCCTTCGAAACAGGTCTCGGTCCGGCATTCGAGCGTGGCGAGATTGCCGGGAAAGACCGGCGCGCCGCTCGGTCCTGCGTCGAAAGCGATGTCCTCGAACTTGTCGAGGCGCGGCGTGGCGAAATGCCGGCAGAGCGCGTGCTGGTCGCAGGAAAGGACGTTCACGGCGAAATGCTTGGCCGCCACGAAACCCTCGAAGGAGGGCGCCGAGCGTCTCAGGCTCCAGGAGATCAGCGGCGGGTCGAGCGAGACGGCGGCGAAGGAATTCACGGTCAGCCCTTCGAGCTTGCCCGCATCGGTCCGCGTCGTAATCACGGTCACGCCGGTCGCAAAGCGCCCAAAGGCGTTGCGCAGATGGCGCTGGTCGATCTGCTGCTGGGTAAGATCGGACATATGAACCGTCATTACCGTCCGCTTTCCTGAAAACAGCCGGGCGGCTCTTCTGGCTTTTCTACCCGCTCATTTTCGAAAGTAAGTGCGCGCGGCGCGGCGGCCCAATAATATGTTTTGCTGGGTTTGATTAGAAAAGTTGATAGCCGGTGTCGGAAAGCCTGAAAGACATCCGCCTCTTCGTCGCCGTGTACGAGGAGCGATCCTTCACGGCGGCGGCCGAGCGCGAGCACGCCACGCAGTCGGGCGTCTCCCAGCACATTCGCAAGCTCGAGGACCGGTTCGGCGCGCGGCTGTTCTCCCGCGACCGCGGCATGGTCACGCCGACGCCGGCCGGCGAGAGCTACTACCGGCGCTGCATCGAGCTGCTGCGCGCCTATCAGGCGGCGGACAGCTCCGTGCGCGGCTATGCAGGCGGGCTGACCGGCGAGGTCGCGGTGGGCCTGATGCCGACCATGACGCGCTCCGCCCTCGCCCCGGCGCTGTCGAGCTTCATCGACGCGCACCCGAATGTCCGGCTGCGCATCGTCGAAGCCTACAGCGCTGTGCTGACCGGGCAGGTGCGGGCCGGCGCGCTCGACTTCGCGGTGGTCCCCGGCGTGCCGGGCCTCGCCGGGCTGCGCAGCCGGCTGTTCCTGCGCACGCCGGAGGTGCTGGTGTCGAGCACCCAGTCGCCGCTCGCCCATATGGAGCCGGTCGGCCTCAAGCGTCTTACGCCGCTCCGGCTGATCGTGCCCGGCGGCCAGAATGCGCGCCGGACGCTGATCGAGACCTATCTCGTCTCCAACACCATCCCCGTCGAGCGGACGCTCGAGCTCGACGCCATGCTCGGCACGCTGGATTTCGTCGCCAACTCCGATTGGGTGACGATCCTGCCGGGCATCATGATGGTCTCCGACGTCGAGCGTCCGCGCCTGACGATCAACCCGATCGTCGATCCGGGCCTCAGCGTCGAGCTGGTGCTGATCGAGCCGTCCCGGCGCGTGCTGTCGCCGGCCGCCAAGGCGTTCGTCGACACTCTGCAATATGAGACGGAACGTATGAACACGGTCTGGAGCGACTATATCGCCCCGCAATGACCGCGTGCGCTAATCGCTGGCTTTCGGCTCGAAGCCGGGCTCGTAATGGGCGCCGGCCATGGTGCCGTCGGCGGCACGCCCCATGATGCCGTGGGTCAGGTCCTTGACGACGAAGAAGACGACGTCCTCCTCGGGCATGGCAACGGTTGCGTGGACCACGTTCGGCGGGAAGTAGATCAGCGTGCCGGGGCCGACGACCCGGTCCGGCTCGCCTTCGATCGAGACGCGCATCCGGCCTTTGAGGACGTAGTTCCACTGCTCGTTCGGATGCGAGTGCAGCCGCGCTCCGGTGCCGCGCGCCTTGTGGATCAGGCCGCATTGCGTGCGCTGGCCCTCGATGACGCCGCCGATCGCGCTCGAATAGCCGACGCCCGCCTCGATCTTCTCGACCGCGGCGAGGTCGAAAATATTGCGCCCATGCCCGGCCTTGACCGCGCCCCTGGTCTTGGTTTCGGTGTCGGGAGTGTCAGCCATCGCTATGGTCCTCGGTTGATTGCGGCTGCAGGCGGAAGGTCGCGGCGAACAGATCGGCGACCGCCTGTTTCGTGATGTTGCGGGTGATGAAGACAAGCCGCGAGCGGCGCTCGCCGTCGGGCCAGGCTTTGAGCTCGCTCGGCGGATGAGCGAGATGTCGGACATAGTGAACCGCGACCGGGCCCGCCGCGCCGGCGACGGCGAGCAGCCCTTTGACGCGGAGCAGATCGGGGCCGCGCAGGGCCGCCAATGTCTGCATCGCCAGCGAGAAAGCGCGCCAGTCGAGCGGGGCGTCGAAGGTCAGGACGAAGCTGGCGATCCCGGCGCTGTGCTCCGTGTGCGCCGTAGCGGCCCGGTCATCGAGCGCGTTGACGAGGCTGCCGCCGAGCATCGCCTTCGCAGCGTCGCGGCCCGATGCGGCGAGGATCGTTGCGGCCCGATTGAGGTCGCGGATACGGGCTTGCAGGCTCTCGGCCTGCGATGGCGCTCCGAGATCGGTCTTGGTGATCACGACCAGGTCCGCCAGCGCCGCTTGCCGGCGCGCCTCGGCAAATCCTTCGATATTGGCCTCGCCGCTCACCGCATCGATCACCGCGACGACCTGCTGCAGGCCGTACATCCGCTGCAGTCCTCGCTCGGCGAGGAAGCTCTGCAGGATCGGCCCCGGATCGGCGAGGCCGCTGGTCTCGATCAGCACACGCTCGAAGCTCGGCAGCACGCCGCGGCTGCGGTCGACGAACAGGCCGCGCAAGGTCCCCTCCAACTCGCTCGAATGGCGG
>DATBIR010000154.1:0-11588 GCA_036556825.1 Beijerinckiaceae bacterium | reverse complement strand
CCCTAGCGCCTTTGCAGTCGGCCTCGGGCACCCCGTCCTTCCCCCGAGGAGGAAAGGGAGGACGTTTTTCGCAATCGCGTCATTACGTTGCGCCGCCTCAGTCTTGTCGCACAAGGGCTCGACACGTAAGTCCGTGATATGGCGGGCACAGACGTGAACGTGACAGGTTTGCAGGTCAGATTTGCAACGGGCCTGAAGGCCGTCTCTCCCGAGCAGTGGGACGCCTGCGCCAACCCGCCATCGGCCGATCAAGCGACCAACGGCTCGCCCCCCGCCCAGGACGGCTCGGAGAGCTTCAACCCGTTCACGTCCCACGCATTCCTGTCGGCGCTCGAAGAGTCAGGCTGCGTGTCGGGCCGCACCGGCTGGGCCCCGGCCCACCTCCTTGTCGAGGACGGCTATAAGCACCTTGTCGCGGCGGCGCCGTGCTACCTGAAGTCACATTCCCTCGGCGAATACGTGTTCGACCACGCCTGGGCCGATGCCTATGCGCGCGCCGGCGGGCGCTATTACCCAAAGCTTCAGGTCAGCGTTCCGTTCACGCCGGTCACCGGACCTCGTCTGCTGGTTGCGCCGGGCGCCTCGGCCGCGCCGGCAAGGGCTGCTCTCATCAAGGGGCTGCGCGCCCTGCGTGCCGAGACCGACGCGTCCTCGATTCACCTCACCTTCCTGCATGAGGACGACAGCGAGCGCCTCGCAAGAGATGGCTTTCTGCTGCGCATGGGCCAGCAGTTCCATTGGTTCAACGAGGGCTACGCCTCGTTCGACGACTTTCTAGCGGCCTTGGCGTCACGCAAGCGGAAGACGATCAGGCGCGAGCGCCGCGACGCGCTCGCCGACGGCATCTCGGTCGAATGGCTGACGGGCAGCGCGATCACCGAGGCGCATTGGGACGCGTTCTTCGCGTTCTACATGGACACGGGGTCACGCAAATGGGGCCGGCCTTACCTGAACCGCACGTTCTTTTCGCTGGTCGGCGAGCGCCTGTCCGAGCGCATCCTCCTGGTGATGGCGCAACGGGCCGGCCGCTACATTGCGGGAGCGATCAATTTCATCGGCGATGCCGTGCTTTACGGCCGCAACTGGGGCAGCCTTGAGGACCATCCCTTCCTGCATTTCGAGCTGTGCTATTACCAGGCAATCGATTTTGCCATCCGCCGCGGATTGCGGCGCGTCGAGGCGGGGGCGCAAGGCGAGCACAAGCTGGCGCGCGGCTACCGTCCCGTCACGACCTATTCGGCGCACGAGCTCGCGGACCCGGCGCTCGGGCGCGCGGTCGCCGCCTATCTCGAACACGAGCGCCTCTACACGGCAGCCGAAACCGCCGAGCTGGAAAACGCGACGCCGTTCCGCCGGGGGCAAGCATGACCCGTGAAGTGGAAATCGCTTCGCGGGATCGTGCTCCGGACACGGGATCAGGAGCCGATCTCGCTCTGGACCGCGGACACAGGCCAATTTACCTCTAGCGCTCCTTCAGTGGGCGCATGCCATGACATACGATCGCAATAACGTCTTCGCCAAGATCCTGCGCGGCGAGCTGCCGGCCGAAAAAGTCTATGAGGACGAGAATACCCTCGCCTTCATGGACATCATGCCGCGCGCCGACGGGCATGTGCTGGTGATCCCGAAGAACGGTGCCCGCAACATCCTGGATGCTTCCGTGCCGGACCTGCAGGCCACGATCGCGACTGTGCAGACGGTAGCGCGCGCTGTAAAGGACGCGCTCAAAGCCGACGGCATCACGATCCAGCAGTTCAACGAGCAGGCCGGCGGCCAGGTGGTGTTCCACCTCCACTTCCATATCCTGCCGCGTTGGGAGGGCGTCGCGTTGCGGCCCCCCGGAACGATGGCTCCCGCCGACACCCTGGGTCAGCATGCGAGCCGCATCCGGGCCGCCTTTGCGTAACGATCGTCTGGCAACTCTCCCGGTTTGGGAGAAAGATCGGCTGAGAGGAAGGGTCGAGGTGCTCAGTGAAGGCCCTGGAGCACCGTTTGCACGCCCTGGATCAGCGCCGCCGGTGAGGTACCCATCGCATCGAGCGCGCCGATGACGGCCCAGTATGCGCCGATCAGGATCAGCGGCACGACGATCCAGCCGACGATCTCCTCGAAGAAGTAGCGGCGGCGGCGGCGCTCCCAACGCTGCTCGCGCCAGGACTTTCTCGGCGCCGGAGGCGCCGGCGCTGGCTCGAGCTGGGCGTCATGGACTTCTTCGATGGTCATGCGCGAACCAGCGGCACCTTAGGAACCGTGCGCACCCCGCCGCTGCCGTTTCCCCCCGGGCCTTTCGGCTTGGGGGGTTTCTTGGCGTAGAGCCGCGGCTTGCGCTTGGCGCGCTTCTTGACCGCGTCGGTGACGTCCTTCTCTGGCTTCGGCGTGACCGGACCTTCCGGATATTCGAAGCCCAGCGTCTCGGGCCCGTCCTCCGACTTCAGCACGATGACGCGCACGGCGCCACCGTTCTTGAGACGGCCGAACAGCACGTCGTCGGCAAGCGGCGTCTTGATGGTCGACTGGATCAGCCGCGCCATCGGACGGGCGCCCATGGTCTCGTCGTAGCCGTGCTCGATGAGCCAGTCGCGCGCCTCGTCGGTCAGCTCGATCGTGACGTTGCGGTCTGCAAGCTGCGCCTCGAGCTGCAGCACGAACTTGTCGACCACCTTGGCCACGACCTCCTTCGGCAGACGGCCGAACGAGATGACTGAATCGAGACGGTTGCGGAACTCAGGCGCGAACAGCTTGTTGATCGCTTCCGTGTCGTCGCCCTCGCGCTTGTTCTGCGTGAAGCCGTAAGCGGCCTTGGCGAGGTCGGCCGCGCCAGCATTCGTGGTCATGATGATGATCACGTTGCGGAAATCGACCTGCTTGCCGTTGTGGTCGGTCAGCTTGCCGTGGTCCATGACCTGCAGAAGGATATTGAACAGGTCGGGATGCGCCTTTTCGATCTCGTCGAGCAGCAGAACGCAATGCGGGTGCTGATCGATGCCATCGGTCAGAAGCCCGCCCTGGTCGAAGCCGACATATCCCGGAGGCGCACCGATGAGGCGGCTCACCGTGTGGCGCTCCATGTATTCCGACATGTCGAAACGCAGAAGCTCGACGCCGAGGCTCGACGCGAGCTGTTTGGCCACCTCGGTCTTGCCGACGCCGGTCGGGCCGGCGAACAGGTAGGCGCCGATCGGCTTCTCTGCGTCACGCAGGCCGGCACGCGCCAGCTTGATCGACGCGGTCAGGGCCTCGATCGCCTTGTCCTGGCCGTAGACGACGCGCTTCAGCGTCTCTTCGAGATGCGCCAGCACTTCGGCGTCGTCCTTCGACACGGTCTTGGGCGGGATCCGCGCCATGGTCGCGACCGTCGCCTCGATCTCCTTGACACCAATGGTCTTCTTGCGGCGGTGCTCGGGAACCAGCATCTGCGAGGCGCCAGTCTCGTCGATCACGTCGATCGCCTTGTCAGGCAGCTTGCGGTCGTTGATGTAGCGCGCCGATAGCTCGACCGCCGCCTTGATCGCCTCGCCGGTGTAGCGGAGCTTATGGAAATCCTCGAAATAGGGCTTCAGGCCCTTCATGATCTCGATCGTGTCGGGGATCGACGGCTCATTGACGTCGATCTTCTGGAACCGGCGCACGAGGGCGCGGTCCTTTTCGAAATACTGGCGGTATTCCTTGTAGGTCGTCGAGCCGATGCAGCGCAGCGTGCCGGAGGCAAGCGCCGGCTTCAGCAGGTTCGAGGCGTCCATAGCCCCGCCGGAGGTCGCCCCCGCACCGATCACCGTATGAATCTCGTCGATGAACATGATGGCGTTTGGGTGCTGCTCGATCTCCTTGACCACCTGCTTGAGGCGCTCCTCGAAATCCCCGCGGTAACGCGTCCCGGCCAGCAGCGTGCCCATGTCGAGAGCGAACACGGTCGCGTTCTCGAGCACCTCCGGAACCTCTCCGCGGACGATCTTGCGCGCCAGCCCCTCGGCGATGGCGGTCTTGCCGACGCCCGGATCGCCGACCAGGAGCGGGTTGTTCTTCTGACGCCGGCACAGCACCTGGATGGTACGCTGCACCTCCGACTCGCGCCCGATCAGGGGATCAATCTTCCCTTCGCGCGCCTTCTTGTTGAGGTTGACGCAGTAGGCGTCGAGGGCATCGCCTTTCTTTTTCTGACGCGTGTCCCCATCGTCGCCGGACGGACGCTCGTTCGATTCCTCGTCGGCGCCACGGGGCGGTCGGCTTTCCGACATGCCGGGACGCTTGGCGATGCCGTGGCTGATGTAATTCACGGCATCGTAGCGCGTCATGTCCTGCTCCTGCAGGAAATAGGCGGCATGGCTTTCGCGCTCGGCGAAGATCGCGACGAGCACATTGGCGCCGGTCACCTCCTCGCGGCCGGACGATTGCACGTGGATGACGGCGCGCTGGATGACGCGCTGGAAGCCGGCCGTCGGCTTCGAATCCTGGCGCCCGTCGGACACCAGATTGCCCAGTTCCGTATCGACATATTCGACGAGATTGCGGCGCAGGGCGTCCAAATCGACATTGCAGGCCCGCATCACGGCCGCCGCGTCCTGATCGTCGATCAGGGCGAGAAGCAAATGCTCCAGGGTGGCGTATTCATGCCGCCGCTCCCCCGCCAGGGCGAGAGCGCGATGGAGAGCTTGTTCAAGGCTGCGAGAAAAGCTGGGCAAAGCGGGCCTCTATCTCCTGATGAAAAGTCTACTTCTTTTCCATAACGCATTGAAGAGGATGTTGGTGCTTGCGGGCAAAGTCCATGACCTGCGTCACTTTAGTTTCCGCGACCTCATACGTGTAGATCCCGCACTCACCCACCCCATTGTGATGGACGTGCAGCATGATGCGGGTCGCGTCCTCGCGCGACTTGTTGAAAAAACGCTCCAGCACCAGCACGACGAACTCCATGGGGGTGTAATCGTCGTTGAGCAGCAGGACCCTGTAAAGGTTGGGCCGCTTTGTGCGCGGCTTCGGCTTAGTGATGAGCGCGGTTCCAGTGCGGCCGTCGCCCTCGCGGCCGGGCGAGCGCGACCCCGCGCCCTCGGATAGCCGCTCCGACTCGACGAGCCCACGCGTCACTGCCTGCAACATGCTCGCTTGGTTGATCCCCGCATGTAACCCCCTCTGATCGTCCCCGGACTGCGGCCGTGCTGCCGATTCAGAAGCAGTCACCAATGTATAGTCCTCACCGCCCGTTCGCCAGACCACCTCCGGTCACGCCATTCGCAAAAGACCGCGCCTCGCGATCGGGCCAATGGTCGCGCCCGAGGGAGGCATCATCTTCGGGGCACGAAAAAAAACGCCCGGCGGAGGCCGGGCGTTCGCATCCTTGCGAGAATGAAGCCTGATTTATTTCGCGGCCTGTGCCGACTTGGCAACAAGGCCTTCGTAGGGCTTGAAAGCGTCCTTGGCCAGGCTGGCATAGAGCTCGCCGAGCTTGGTGGATTGCGCCACAAAGCCCTCGTAGGCCGACTTCAGGTAGGTGGTCTGGATTTCGATAGCCTTTTCGATGCTCTTCGCGCCGGCGAGCTTCTCGAGCGTCGCCGAACCCTGCTCGAACGACTTCTTGGCGTAATCGGCCGTCTCGACGGCGATCGCCTGGGTGCCCTTGGATACGACGCCGAAGGCCTTGAGGGCGGCATCGACGTTCTCTTTGCCGAGCTTTTCGATGTTTTCGAGCTGAATCATGCAGTCACAGCGCCCCTCGGGCGCCGCCTCCTGTTCGCCTTGCGATCGGGAAGCCGGCCAAGGCGAACACGGCCGGACCTCGCTAATATGTGCACCGCACAATAAATGTCAAGAAATATGTTGCGTCGCACAAAAGATCGCGTCACAGGCGCCGCATTAACCCGGCTGTAACCGCGCCAACTTACCGTTCGTGAAGCTCATTTTGGCGAGATGAACCTCCGTATGAGGCGCCGGAATGAGCGGGTCTTCGGACCGTGTCAGTCGGGGACGAGTTACGATGGTGTTGCGTTGCGTTTGGGTTCGGCGCGGGCGTGTCAGCGCGCTGATCAGCCTTGCCGGCCTATCCGCTTCTGTCCTCGTTGCAGTCTCGTCGCCAGCCGATGCCGCCCGCCGCAAGACCAAGCGCGGCGGCGGCTACGCCCCGCCCTACGCGGCGATGGTCGTCGATGCCAGGACCGGGCGCACGCTCCACGCTCAGAACGAAGACGCGCTGCGTCATCCGGCCTCCATCACCAAGGTCATGACCCTCTATCTGCTCTTCGAGCAGCTCGAGCGCGGCAAGGTTTCGCTCAACACGCCGCTGCGCGTCTCCGCGAACGCGGCCCGGCAGCCGCCGTCCAAGCTCGGCGTCGACCCGGGCGAAACCATCGAGGTCGAGGACGCGATCAAGGCGCTGGTCACGAAATCAGCCAACGACATCGCCGTCGTGGTGGCCGAGAACCTCGCCGGTACTGAAGAGGCATTCGCCGAGCAAATGACGCGCAAGGCGCACGCCCTCGGCATGCGGCGGACCGTCTATCGCAATGCCTCCGGGCTGCCGGACGCCGAGCAGGTCACGACGGCCCGTGACCTGACCGTCCTGGCACGCGCCATCCAGGAGCGATTCCCCAAATATTACCGCTACTTCCAGACCCGGGTCTTCGAATTCGCGGGAGCGGCGCATCGCAACCACAACAACCTGCTCGGGCGCGTCGAGGGCGTGGACGGCATCAAGACCGGATTCACGCATGCCTCCGGCTTCAATCTGATGACCAATGCCAAGACCGCGGACCGCCACATCGTGGCCATTGTGCTCGGCGGGCGATCGGCCTCGAGCCGAGACCAGGCGGTAGCCGCCCTGGTGCGCAGCAACCTGCCGCGCGCCTATGCGGGAGCGCGCCCTGCCCCCGCAATTGCCGAGCGGCCGCGGTCCGGCGACGTGCCCAGCCCGCCCGTCCGGGAGGTCGAGGCGACCGCCACGGCAACAGCCGCGGTCGCGGCTCGGCCGGCGTCCGCGACGCCTCTCGACTTGAATCCCCTGCGCCCGGTGGTCGCGTCGGCCGCCAACGCGGCGGCGACCATGACCCCGAACGCCCTGACCGGCCGCCCGCACTCGCCGCCCATGCCGGAAGCTGCCCAGGCCTACGCGCCTGTCGCGGCAGCGGCAGGACTGCCGCCCTTGCCGCCGACCCATCCTATGGCCGTGTCCAGTTCCGGCAAGATCCAGGCCCGCCTCGCGGCGCTCGAGCCGGTTGCAGTCAAGACCGACGTCACGCCGGTGCCGCTGCCGGAGCCGCGCCCTAAGGCCGAGAGCCTCGAGGCTTCGCGCCTCACCGACGTACCCGAGCCCCCCCGGCGGGCTGTCGAGCCCCGGGGTGGCTCCGCCATCGCCGATGCCCGCCGCGGCACCAACCATACCGAGGGGCGCCGTGAGGCTCCGCGTCCGACGGCCCTGACCAGCTGGATCATCCAGCTCGGCGCCACCGACGACGAGACCAAGGCCAAGGCCATCCTCGACGACGCCAAGTCGCGCGCCGGCCGGGCCCTGGCGAAGGCCCTGCCCTTCACCGAGAAGATCGTGCGCGAAGGCGCAACCCTGTATCGCGCCCGCTTCTCAGGTTTCGACGAGGCGGACAGGGCCCAGGAAGCCTGCAAGTTCCTCAAGCGCAGCGGTTTCAACTGCTTCGCCAGCCGAAGTTGAGCGTTACGGCGGCGCTTGTCGCGCCGTCGCCTTGTATCCCGACTCCGGTCCTCGGGCCGGCTCGCGCGTGGAGTATCAGCGATGTCGGTCCAGCAGAATCTCTTTGGCTTGGTTGACCCGGGCCGCGAGATACGTCGACCCCCCTTGGTCGGGATGAAGTTTCTTCATGAGGGTGCGGTGCGCGCGGCGGATCTCCTCGGCGCTCGCCCCGGGCTGAAGGCCCAGAATCTGGTAGGCCTCCTGTTCGGTCATCGCCCCCGTGCTCGGGCGACCGCCCCGCGCGTCGGCGTCAGACTGAGCGTGTTCACGCCAACGGGGAAACCGGCGGTCAAAATACGCCTCTAGAAGCCGCACCCCGTCCGGGTCGGACCGGGCACATTCGTCGTAGAGTTGGCGCAACGCCGGCTCGGGCAGGTCCTCCAGCCGCCGCCCGACGAGCGACCCGACCAGCACAGTACCGTTCATAGCGCTGGTATCGTGATCGAGTTCCATCTCGATCATTGCCGAGCGGACGCGTGACACCGCGCCCGGTGCCTTCGCGGTGCGCGCCCTGGAGCCTGGAAACCTGAAAGCGCTCCATCCGAACAGCCAGGCCGCGACGAAGCCCAGCGTCACGGCCATGTCGATCCGTCCGCGCAGCGCCATCACTCCCGCCCCTGCCACCGCGGCGATCCCTCCCGCCAGCTTGAGGCCCTTTGCCATGGCGGCCGGGTTGGTCGCCGCAAAGACCCGCGAGAGCCACCACACTAGAGCGAGGGCGGCGAGGCCGTAAAGCAGCGTGATCATCGGCCCCTGCCCATGGCGCTCAGCAGCTTGCGCGCGTCCGTATCGTGGCTGGCGAGACGCTCGAGGGCACCGGCGCCGCCGCTCGCATAAGCGGCGGCAGCCCGCAACAGGCCAGCGAGCGAGCGCGGCGCAGCGGCGTCGAAGCGCGCATAGGCGCCACCGGTCAGACGGGCAATCTCCTGAAAAGCACTGGCGGCCACCGGGTCGGTTCCCTCATGGAAGAGAAAGCCTTTGATACCGAGAAGGCTGAGTTCGCCGGCCACGCTGCACAGATCGTCAATCGGTTCTTCCATCGCATCGCCGACATAGACGAATGCCTTCAAAGGCCTTCTCTGCGCCTCGTTGCGCACGTGCCGCAGCACCCGTCCGATCTGGGTGTTGCCGCCGCGGCAACCGATGCGGGTCATCAAGGCAGTCAGGGCGCGCGGCTGGTCCACCCATTTCGACGCCCGGCACTCGCCGAAACCGCGAAAATAGACGAGCTGAACCGAAAGTCCGCCGACGCTGGCTGCCGTCTCGAACATCTCGCCCTGCACGCGGCACGCCAGATCCCAGGTGGGCTGCCGGCTCATTGTCGCATCGAGAGCGAATACGAGGCGCGCATGTGGCTGCCCCTCCGGCGCAGGGCTGACCTGCCTCGCCTGATCGAGAAAGACATCGATCGCCGCGCCCGGCGAAGAGGTCACCTCTCCCGTCTTCCCGCCTCTGGTGACGTCTCTTTTCCCGGCCATCGATGCTCCCCCGCACGGAAGATTTGGGCTTTTCCCGACGCCCATGCAATCGCCGTGGGGGCTGGCAATTGCCGCAGCGGGGGCGGGCTGATAGGGCCTCCGCAGCTTTGTTCCGCACGCGAGGTCTTGATGGCCGTCCCGGTCGCCCGCACTGCAAAAGCGCTCCGCCGAGCCGTCGCCGGCTGGCGCGATGCGGGTGAGCGTGTCGCCCTGGTCCCAACCATGGGCGCCCTGCACGACGGCCACCTCGCCCTCGTCCGGCTAGCGAAGAGGCGCGCCGGTCGCGTCGTCGTCTCCATCTTCGTCAATCCGACACAGTTCGGGCCGGGCGAGGACCTGTCGAAATATCCGCGCACCTTTGCCGACGACCGCGGCCGGCTCGAGGGGCTCGCCGACCTGATCTTCGCACCCGCGGTGGAGGAGATATATCCGGACGGCGCCGCAACCACAGTCTCAGTTGCCGGGCCCGCGGCCGTGGGCCTCGAGGACCGGTTCAGGCCGACGCATTTCGCGGGCGTCGCGACCGTGGTGGCGAAGCTGTTGATCCAGGCTATGCCCGACATCGCCCTGTTCGGCGAGAAGGATTATCAGCAGCTCAAAGTCGTGACGCGCATGGCCGCCGACTTGCATCTGCCGGTCCGCATCGTGCCGGGGCCGACGGTGCGCGAACCAGACGGGCTCGCGCTCTCGTCACGCAACCGCTACCTGTCCGCCGAAGAACGCGCGCAAGCTCCCCTGCTGCACCGGACGCTGCAGGCCTGCGCCGGGGCGATCCGAGCCGGCACGCCGCTGGAACAGGCGCTTGCCCAGGCTCACCGGAGCGTGACCGCAGCCGGCTTCGATCTCGATTATCTCGAGGTCCGAGACGCCGACACGCTCGAGCCTGTCGCGGCAGCCGGGGGGGCGCCATTGCGGATCCTCGTGGCGGCGCGGCTCGGCACCACCAGGCTCATCGACAACATCACCGTCTGAGCACCCGGTGGAGCACGGCCAAAACCGGAGCGGGAATCATCCGGGCGGCGAGGCGATTTCGCTCAGTGGCAGACGCGGCGGGGGCCGTTATGGCTCGCTCGCTCCCACGCCTTCAGCGTCAGGCTGTTGAGTCCGGTATCGCCGAGCTTGTCGCTCAGGTCGATGAAGTTGCGCTCCTGCAGGACAACGTCGAGGGCAAAATCGTCCTCGTCGATATCCTCCATCTCGGCGGCGGCGAAACGGTCGAAGGCGGCTGACATCTCCGCATAGGCAAAAGCGACCGGCATGGTCCGAAAGATGGTCGCGAACTCCTCGTTGAGGTCGCCGGTCTCGAGATCGCGCATCTGGACGAGATAGCCGTCCGTGTGCTCGCAGATCTCATAGCACCAGTGCCGTCCTTCGCACGCCGCGAGGAGCATCTTACCCTCCAGCTCTTCAGAAGATGCAATGCTGACCAGCGGCTTACGGTTCCGTCCGGGTCCGGGTCCCCGGGCTCAGCGACGGGAACGCATATCGACACCGGCATCGCCGCTGATGCGCAGCTCGGTGCCGTTGCCGAGGTCGATGAAGCCGGGCTTGCGGTCAGCTTTGGCGGATGGACGCCCCTTCCCCCCGACCCTATCCGGCGGCGTCGGCTTGCAGCCGACCTGTTGCGGCACGCGGACTCCGGGCGGCACGTTCTCCCGCCGGCAGTCTCTCGCCTGGCCCGGCGAGGCCGCAAGCACGGCGGCGAGCATGCCTGCCGCGGGCAGCCAGGCACGATAAGGCTTTGCCCGGCGCTGACGCATCACAGCAGCCCCAGATCGGCCAGTTCGCGGCGCATTGCCTCGGGCATTACCGCCACATCCCCAGAGGCACCGCCGAGGTCGCGCGGTGCGTCTCTGGCGCCGAGATAACGCCACCCTTGAAAGGGCCGGCAGGGCCGCGGCTCGACTGCCACGACGAGCGGCTCGAGGACGAGATGGCAGCGGCCGATGCCATCCGCATCCGTGAACGGACGGATGGCGAGAAGCCGTTGCCGACAGGCCAGCTGTCCCTTGATCACCCAATAAAGAGAGCTGCCGAGCAGATCATCCAGGCGCCTGGGCACCATGCGAGTCGTATGCAGTTGCTCGTAAACACGGCCGAGGCGACGGAAGTTGGCCTGGTTCTCCTCGATCCATTCCTCGAGGTCGCGGATCGAGTCGCAGCCGACGCAGAGCTTGATGAGATGCACGGACATGATGCGCTTGTAGATTATCACGCGCTCTCGCGGGAGCCGGCGGCCACGCATGTCCGTGCGACATAAAGCGAGGCCCGCTCGTCGATGCGGCAGCGTTCGCCGTCGCGCGATCGTTAGAGCATTTTCCGGCGAATGCCTGCCCCGGACTTCGATCCGGGGTGGGTCCGGTTCGCCGAAGAAAATGCGTCATGAGAGGGACGCAGAGCCGATTCCACGTAAGTGGAAT
>DATBIR010000153.1:0-30991 GCA_036556825.1 Beijerinckiaceae bacterium | reverse complement strand
ACGGCTCCTGTCGGAAGATCACCTGAACGGCGTCGAGGCGCGTGCCCGCCTCGTCGAGCCTGCCGCGCGCGACGCTGGTGCCGTTGGCGTTGCCTCGGTCCTCGGCAAAGCTCAGATAGACGAAACGGTTCGCGGAGAAATCGGGGTCGAGCGCCACGTCGAGCAGCCCGCCCTGGCCGCGCGCGTGAATGCGCGGGAGCCCGGCCAGCGGCGGCGACAGCTGGCCGTTGGCCGCGACGATGCGCAGGCGGCCCGTACGCTCCGTCACCAGCATGCGCCCGTCCGGCAGGAAGGCGAGACCCCACGGATGGCTCAACCCGCTGGCGACGGTCTCGACCACCACCTCGGCCTCCGTCTTAATGCGCTGCGGCTGCTGGGCGGCAACGGCGGAAGCCCCGGTGACAGCCATGCAGACGAGCAAACCGGGATATAGGCAGCGCATGAAAGCCTCTCCAATGCGGACCGTCCGGCAATGAGGTGGGGCGCCCTTCGGCGACATCAACATCAAGCCCGGCCCCGGCTGCTCACGGTTTCTTGAGGTTCCAACCAGCCTTGACAATAAGGCGTCCGGCCCCGATCTCCCCGGTCGACCCTGGTCCGGGCCCCTCTGGCGAGAGCTGAGCCGGCTTTCTCGCGATGTCGGACCTCTTCGACATCGTTCGCCGGCTCTTGGGGTTTCCGATGGAACTCTCGTTCCTGGCTGCCGACCTGTTCGGCACGCCCGCCTGGCTGTGGCTCGCCTTCATCGGCATCGTCATCGCTGTCCTCGCTTTCGACCTCGGCCTGCTCCACAGGGAGCATCGCGAAATAGATGGGCGTGAAAGTCTTGTGCTCTCCGCCGTCTACATCGGCGTCGGCCTCGGGTTCGGCGCGTGGGTCTGGTGGTATCTCGGCTTCGAGGCCGGGATGAATTATCTGACCGGCTTCGCCGTCGAGAAGGCTCTCGCGATGGATAACGTATTCGTCATCGCGATGATCTTCTCCTTCTTTTCCGTACCACGCATGTACCAGCACCGCGTCCTGTTCTGGGGCATCCTCGGCGTAATCGTGCTGCGCGCAGTCATGATCGGGTTCGGCGCAGCGCTCGTTTCGCAATTCGCGTGGGTCCTCTACGTCTTCGCCGCCTTCCTGATCGCTACAGGCGTCAAGATGATCGTCTTCGCCGACCGGCAATATGACGTTTCCGCCAATCCGGTGCTGCGCTTCATGCGGCGGCGCTTCAACGTGACGGACGAACTGCACGGCGAGAAGTTCTGGGTCCGGCTTCGGAATCCGGCCACCGGCGAAAGCAGACTGTTCGTCACGCCCTTGTTCCTGGCGTTGGTGCTGGTGGAGGTTGCGGATGTGATCTTCGCGATCGATTCCGTGCCGGCCATATTTGCCATCACGACCGATCCGTTCATCGTCTACACGTCGAATATCTTTGCCATCCTCGGCTTGCGCGCGCTGTATTTCGCGCTCGCCGCCGCGGTGCACCGTTTCCACTATCTGAAATACGCGCTGTCCATCGTGCTGATCTTCGTGGGCGGCAAAATTTTCGTCGCCGACCTCCTGGGGCTGGACAAGGTGCCGCCGGCGCTGTCGCTGTCGATCACATTCGGCATCCTGGCGGCGGGCGTGCTCTGGTCGGCATGGAAAACGCGGCGCGCAAGAAAGGAGGATGTTCCGGCCGTCGGGTAATGCTCACAGCGCATTGCTGCGTTCCAGATCGCGGCGCGCGCGCACCGCCAGGGAGGTCTCGTCCAGCTCGACATCGCTCATGCGCACGAGGCCGCCGGCGGCGATGTCGCGCCTGAGCTTGACGCGATGGGCGAGGCCGATCGGCAGCACGCCTTCGGCCCGGCTCGCCGCCGCCGGCATCAGCTTGCCGTAGACGGTGTAGCCGCCCTCGCCGTCGAGCATTTCGCCGGCGCGGAGCGGGCGCTTGGCGACGGAAGCGACGTCGCCACGCCATTCCCGCGTGGCGCCGGTTGGCTCGCCGCGCAGGGCGGCGCTCAGCACCGAGATCGAGAGCTCGAGGCCGATCAGGTGGAAGGGCTTGTACATGGCGGCGTAGAAGCCGCTCGTATCGGTCGGCAGGCCGTATTGCCGGAAACAGGCCGCGGCATAGGCGTTGGGCGCCTTGAGAACCACATAAACGCCCCAGCGCAGATCGCGGAACACCGGGCGGCCGTCGCGTTCCAGCGACGAGACCACCTCGACCATGCCGTCGCGATCGAGCTGTCCGCCGACGTCGCGCGGGCGCATCACGTGGGCGAGATCGTCGACGCCGCAAGGCGGGAATTTCAGGCCGTCGGCCGGCACGTCGAGGCCGCAGGCATTGGCGATCGCCGCCATCTCGATGGCCGACTTGGTGCCGTCGAGAAACGAATTGAACATCTGCGCATTCATGCCGGCGGCACGCGCCTGCTCGGCCGTGAGGCCATAGTGGCTCCACACGTCGTCGGGCGTGACATTGTGGTAGGCAGGCAGATACTTCGTGCCTTTTCCGGCGGCCGCGACGGTGAAGCCTGCGGCGCGGGCCCAGTCGACCAGCTCGGAGACCAGCGCCGGCTGATCGCCATAGGCCATCGAATAGACGACGCCGGCGTCGCGCGCCTTCCTGGCCAGCAGCGGGCCGACGAGAATGTCGGCCTCGACATTGACCATCACGATATGCTTGCCGGCGTCGATCGCGGCGAGCGCATGGGCGATGCCGGCGGCCGGCGCGCCAGTCGCCTCGATCACCACCTCGACACCGTCGGCTTCGCAGGCGGCGCGGCCGTTGTCGACGAAGCGCGTCGCGCCGATGCGCGCCTCGTCCCAGCCGACGTTACGACACGCGCCCCTGGCGCGCTCGGGATCGAGATCGGCGATCACGGCGACGTCGAGCCCGGCGATCGTCGGCACCTGCGACAGGAACATCGAGCCGAACTTGCCGGCACCGATCAGCGCGGCGCGCACCGGCCGGCCGGCCTCGACGCGTTTCCGGAGGAGCGAGGTGAGATTCATGGGACTCCCGCGTTCTCCCTCCCCCTTGCGGGGAGCGGTAGGGGTGGGGGTCGGCGGCGTAGAGCGCCGACATGACCGGATAACGCACGCTGGTATGAGCGATCAACGTGAGCGGCGACGGAGGCGCTTTGACTTTGCGACCCCCACCCGGGTCGGGCGCTGCGCGCCCGACTCCACCCTCCCCGCAAAGGGAGAGGGCAAGTGCTACTCCGCCGCGATCCTGGCGCTGCGGGCGTAGTCGAGCAGCGCGGCGTCGTCCACCGGCACGATGGGCGTGAAATCGCGGTGGGCGATCCAGTCCTCGCGCGTGAATCTGGTGATGTGGTTCGAGACGGCGCAGAGCGTCAGATAAACGATCTTGCGCGGATAGGGCGTGATGTTCGGCGGCGACGCGTGCACCAGGTTGCCGTGGAACATCAGCACCGTGCCCGGCTTCCCGGTCGGCGCGACGATGCCGGCGCCGCCCGCAGGCGCCGCTTCCTCGCACAGCCGCGTGATCGTCTCGTTGTCGAGGGTCCAGAGCGGGTAGGACGTCGTCTTGAGGTCGTGGCCCGCGGCCAGCACGCCCTTCCGGTGGCTCTTCGGGATGAACATGAGGGGGCCGTTGATGGCCATCACCTCGTCCAGGAAGACGGCGATGTTCATGGCGCGCGGCTCGGGCATGCCGTCGTCGCGCGCCCAGGTGCCGTAGTCCTGGTGCCACTGCCACACTTCGCCGTCGAACGGCGCCTTGGCGTTGATCTTGAACTGATGGACGTAGACGGGCTCGCCGAACAGCTGCTGCAACGGCTCGACCAGGCGCGGATGGCGCGACAGCAGGCGGAACGCCTCGTTGTAGGTGTGCGCCGCGAAGGCCGTGCGCGGCGCGCCCGATTTCTCGCGCCAGACCTCCTTGCGGTCGGTCGCGTAGATGGCCTCGGCCTCCGTGCGCAGGACCGCGACCTCCTCGTCGGAGAAGCAATCGGGGAGAAACAGGTAGCCCTGTTCGTCGAATTCGGAGAGCTGCCGGGCAGTCAATCGCATCTCTGCCTCCATGCCGAATGCGCTGCGGCGCGGATCGGCGATCGACGAAGCTTGGAGCAATCGCCGATCCGGCGCAACGGCGCTTCTCCCTCGCCGGCTGATCTCGCGTGGTCCCGAGATCAGCCACTCTCATTGCGCAAGTCGGGAACACCCGACTTCCTCTCCAATCGCGCAAGTCGGGAACACCCGACTTGCACTTCAATCGCGCAAGTTCGGGAACACCCGACTTGCGATGGGAGCGGTTACTCCTGCTTGACGCCGGCGAGCCTGATGATCTCGCCCCAGGTCCTGATCTCCTCGGCGAGATACGGCCGGAAGGCTGCGGGGGCGCGGACCTTCAGGCTGAAGCCCATCTTGGTGATCGCGTCCCTGACCGCCGGCTTCTCGAGGATCGCGACGATCTCGCGGCTGAGCCGCTCGAGCACCGTCGAGGGCGTCGCCACGGGGGCGAAGAAGGCCGCCCAGGATTCGGCGTCGGCGCCGGTGATGCCCTGCTCGCGCAAGGTCGGCACGTTCGGCAAGGTCGGGTTGCGCTCCGGGCTGGCGATGGCGATGGCGCGGATGTCGCCGCTCTGGATCTGGCCGAGCACGCTGGGAAGGGTCGAGTTCGACACGTCGATGCGACCGCCCATCAGCTCCTGCACGAGCGGCGCCGCGCCGCGGAACGGCACATGCGTCATCCTGATGCCGGTGCGCACCATGAAGAGCTCGGTCGAGAGGTGCGAGCCGGAACCAACGCCGGTCGAGCCGTAGTTGAGCCCGCCCGGGTCCTTCTTCGCCAGGGCGACGAGGTCGTTGATGGTCGTCGCCGGCAGGTCCTTGCGCACCACGAAGACATGCTCGAAGGCACCCACCCCGGCGAGCGGGGCGAAATCCCTGACGGCATCGTAGCCCGGCTCCTTGAGCAGGAACATGTTGTTGCCGTGCGTCTGGTTGTTGCCGAACACGATCACGTGGCCGTCCGGCTCGGCGCGCGCCACCGAACGCGTGCCCACGGCCCCGGAGGCGCCGGCTTCGTTGCGCACGATCACGCTCTGCCCGAGGGGCGCCGCAAGCTCCTGGGCGACGATGCGGGCGATCGCGTCGGTCGGACCGCCGGCCGGATAGGGGACGACGATGGTGACGGGCCGCACCGGAAAGCTCTGCGCGCGAGCGCTGGCGGGGGTCACGAGGGCTCCGGCAGCAAGGCCAAGCGCGCGGCGGCGGGTCAATGTCATGCAACAACCTCCAGAATCACCATGCGGGGCGCCGCCGCCCGCAGCGTGCCGGGGGAGGCGGCGGTCAGCATTTCCCTGTCCTCAGCGCGGCCATGCTTCCGCGGATCGGGCTTTCGTCTTGCGTGAAGGCCGCGGCCCCTCTAGGGTCCGCCGCGCTTTCAGCCCTGTCCCAAAGCCTTTTTCGGAGAAGTCTCATGGCCTTTCTGGCCGACGTCCTGTCCCGCGTGAAGCCGTCCGCGACCATTGCGATGACGCAAAAGGCGCGCGACCTCAAGAACAAAGGGCGCGACGTGATCAGCCTGTCCGTCGGCGAGCCGGACTTCGACACCCCCGACCACATCAAGGAGGCGGCGATCGCCGCCATCCGCCGCAACGAGACGCGCTACCCGCCAGTGTCGGGAATCGTGCCCCTGCGCGAGGCGATCGCCAAGAAATTCAAGCGCGAGAACGGGCTCGACTACAAGCCGTCGCAGACCATCGTCTCCACCGGCGGCAAGCAGGTGCTCTACAACGCGCTGCTGGCGACCCTGAATCCGGGCGACGAGGTGATCATTCCCGCCCCCTACTGGGTGTCGTACCCGGACATGGTCGGGCTGTGCGGCGGCAAGCCGGTGGTCGTCGACACGACGCTGGCGGACAATTTCAAACTGCAGGCGGGCCCGCTCGACAAGGCGATCACGCCCAGGACCAAGTGGATCATCCTCAACTCGCCGTCGAACCCGTCGGGCGCCGCCTATACGCGCGACGAGATGAAAGCGCTCACGGACGTGCTCGTGCGCCATCCCCACGTCTGGGTGATGACGGACGACATGTACGAGCATCTCGTCTATGGCGACTTCGAATTCGTCACGCCGGCGCAGGTGGAGCCGTCGCTTTACGAGCGCACGCTGACCGTCAACGGCGTCTCCAAGGCCTATGCGATGACCGGCTGGCGCATCGGCTATGCGGGCGGCCCCGAGCACCTGATCAAAGCCATGGATTTCGTGCAGAGCCAGCAGACCACCGGCGCCTGCACGATCGCGCAATGGGCGGCCGTCGAGGCTCTGGACGGGCCGCAGGACCACCTGCCGCGCTTCAGGCGCGCATTCGAGGAACGGCGCGACCTGGTCGTGTCGATGCTCAACCAGACCAAATACCTCAAATGCCCGACACCGGAGGGCGCCTTCTACGTCTACCCGTCATGCGCGGAGGCGATCGGACGCAAGGCGCCGTCGGGCAAGACCATCGAGACGGACGAGGACTTCGTGTCCGAGCTTCTGGAAGCCGAAGGTGTCGCCGCGGTGCACGGCTCCGCCTTCGGCCTCGGCCCGAACTTCCGCATCTCGTATGCGACGTCGAGCGCCGTGCTCGAGGACGCATGCAACCGCATCCAGCGCTTCTGCGGCGCCTTGCGCTAGAGCCGTTTCCACTTACGTGGAATCGACTCCAGCGGTTCTGAAGACGCATTTTCTTCGGCGAATCGGACCCACTTCGCCGGAAAATGCCCTAGGCGGGTGCCGCGGCGGCTGCTGACTCTTCCTCGGGTCTCGGGTTGGCAGCAGGTGGCGAAGGAAGCTGACGGAGCCTGGTGGTCGCCGCCGCAAAGGTGGGCCTTCCTGGGCGTCGTCAGCTCGCGACCTCGGCTGCTCGTCTCGACCTTCGCCGGCGTCGTTTCCTGGTTGCTTTGGCCGGGGACGTGGACGGGCACGACGCGGCTGGTCCTCTCCTGGGACGTCGCCTCGCTTCTCTATCTCGTCCTCGCCTGGTCGATGTTCGCGCGCTCGACCAGCGACGATCTGCACCGGCGCGCCAGCGCCGAGGACGAGGGCGCCGTCGCCGTGCTGGCGCTCACCATCGTCGCCGCCGTCGCCAGCCTGTTTGCCATCGGCGCCGAGCTTGCCGGCATGCATGGCGGCGGCGGCGAGCCGGCAGGCATCCGCATCGGCGTCGCGGTCGGCACGGTCCTGTGCTCCTGGTTCTTTCTGCACACGATCTTCGCGCTGCATTACGCGCATGTCGATTACGACAACGAGGCGCGCACCTGGCCCCTGAAATTCCCCGGCGACGGACCGCCGGACTACTGGGATTTCGTCTACTTCTCGTTCAATCTCGGGGCCGCGGCGCAGACTTCCGACGTCATCATCCTGTCGAGCTCGCTGCGGCGCGTCGTGCTCGCCCATACCATCGTCAGCTTCCTGTTCAACACGACGGTGCTGGCGCTCGCCGTGAATGTCGGCGCGGGACTGCTGTGAGCGATAGCCCGCGATCGGCGGCTTCAAGTCGCGTTCGGCTGATTTTCGAGCTCGGGTGGCGTTGCAGCCGGCTTGGCTGTAAGGAACCTCGCGGTGACGCCGCGGTTCTCCCCCGGCCTCCTCGAACAGGAGCGTAAGATGTTGCGTAGATTGATCTCTTGTGCGGCGCTGGCGTTGTCCGGCGCGGTCATCGCCCCGGCCGCGCAGGCGCAGAACGTGCAGGCCGGAACGCTCAATTGCGCGCTGTCCGGCAGCGTCGGGATGATCATCACGTCCCTGCGCGAATTGACGTGCACGTTCACCAATTCGCGCGGCGAGGGCGAGGTCTATGTCGGCAGCATCCGCCGCTTCGGCCTCGACCTCGGCGCGACTGCCGGCGGCCAGATGGTCTGGGCTGTGTTCGCCCCGAGCGGCCGCTACACGCGCGGCGCCCTGGCGGGCAGCTACAGCGGCGCCTCGGCCGAGGCGAGCGTGGCCGCGGGCCTCGGCGCCAACGTCCTCGTCGGCGGCTCCAACCGCTCGTTCGCGTTGCAGCCCCTGTCGGTGCAAGGCCAGACCGGCCTGAACCTCGCCATCGGCGTCGTCGATCTCGAATTGCACGCCGCCCGCGTCCGTTGAGCGCATGGCGGATGGCGAATCGCGAGCAACGAATAGGAGAGCGGCAATAACCGCTTGACTGCCACAGCGCATTTGCCCGCGCCGCAGCCGCCGCGCTCAATTCGCTGTTCCGTGTTGCCTGTTCGGCGTCAAAGCCCCTTGCCTTCCGCGTCCGACGGGAGGACGATGCCCTGAAGCGCCAACAGAAGCGCAGGGGGTTTCGGAGGCAAGGAGCATGGCTACAAACGGCAGATCAGCCATGGGGCCCCGGTGCATCGCCATCGTCGGCCCCTTCCAGAGCGGCAAGACAACCCTTCTCGAATCGATACTTGAGCGGACCGGCACCATCGAGCGCGCCGGCCGCGTAGCCGACGGCAATACGGTCGGCGACGGGCAGCCGGAGGCGCGCGGCCACAGCATGAGCGTCGAGCCGAACGTCGCCACCGCGACATTCCTCGGCGAAACGATGACCTTCATCGATTGCCCCGGCTCGGTGGAATTCCTGCACGAGATGCGCAGCGTGACGCCGGTTTGCGACGCGGCGGTGGTCGTGTGCGAAGCCGACGAGCGCAAGATCCCGGCCCTCGAGATCGTGCTGCGCGAGCTCGAGGAGGCGGACATCCCGCGCTTCCTGTTCATCAACAAGATCGACAGCGCCACGCGGCGCGTGCGCGAAACGCTGGAAATGCTGCAGCGCGCCTCGCGCACCCCGCTGCTGCTCAGACAGATCCCGATCTGGAAAGACGGCATCGCCGTCGGCTTCATCGATCTCGCCCTCGAGCGCGCCTTCGTTTACCGCGAGCATGCCCCGAGCGAGGTGGTCGACCTTCCCGAAGGCGAGCTGCCGCGCGAGAAGGAAGCGCGCTTCTCCATGCTGGAGCGGCTAGCCGATCACGACGACGAGCTGATGGAGGAACTCCTCTCCGACATCGAGCCGCCGCGCGACCGCGTCTTCGACGATCTGGCGCGCGAGCTGCGCGAGCGTCACGTGGTCCCGGTGCTGATCGGTGCGGCCGATCGCGGCAACGGCGTGACGCGCCTGCTCAAGGCGTTGCGGCACGAAGCGCCGACCCTCGCCGAGACGCGGGGACGCCTGGGCGTGCCCGACAGCGGCCCGCCGCTGGCGCAGGTGATGAAAACGCTGCATACGGCGCATGGCGGCAAGCTGTCGATCGGGCGCATCCTGCGCGGCCGCTTCGCCGAAGGCGACACGGTGGTCGGCTCGCGCGGCGCCGAAAGCCGCATCGCCGGCCTCGTCAACCTGCATGGCGCCAACACCACGCGCGTGCCGGAGGCGCAGGAGGGCGCGACCATCGGCTTCGCGCGCCTGGACAACATCGCCACCGGCGACTGCATCGCGACCGGGAAGACGCGCCCCAACGCCATCGTCTCGGTTGCCCCGCCGGAGCCGGTCTATGCGGTGTCGATCCGCGTCAAGGACCGCAAGGACGACGTGCGCATGACCAGCGCGCTGGCCAAGATCGTCGAGGAGGATTCGGCGCTGCTGTTCGAGACCAAGGCCGACATGGGCGAGATGCGCCTGCTCGGCCAGGGGGAAATGCACCTGCGCGTCGCCGTGGAGCGGCTCGCTTCGCGCTTCCAGGTCGGCGTCGAGACCGGCAAGTCCAAGGTCGGCTATCGCGAAACGATCAAGACCGCCGCCACGGCGCGTGGCCGCCACAAGAAGCAGACCGGCGGCCACGGCCAGTTCGGCGACGTGGTGATCGAGGTGGCGCCATTGCCGCGCGGCGAAGGCTTCGCCTTCAACGACAAGATCACGGGCGGGGTGGTGCCGCGCCAGTATATTCCGTCGGTCGAGACCGGCGTGCGCGACTTCATCAAGAAGGGGCCGCTCGGCTTTCCGGTGGTCGATCTCGCGGTGACGTTGACGGACGGCTCATACCATACCGTCGATTCCTCCGACGCGGCCTTCCAGGCGGCGGCGCGGCTGGCGATGGCCGAGGCGCTGCCGAAGGCCAGGCCCGTGCTGCTGGAACCGGTGCTGGCCGTCGAGATCACGATCCCGTCGGAGGCGCTGTCCAAGGCGACAGGGCTCGTCTCGGCGCGGCGCGGACAGATTCTCGGCTACGACAGCCGTCCCGGCTGGCAGGGCTGGGACGTGCTCAACGCCCAGATCCCGGAATCGGAGATCGGCGACCTGATCGTCGAACTGCGCTCGGCGACGGCGGGCGTCGGCACCTTCTCGACCCATTTCGATCACATGGCCGAACTGAGCGGCCGTCCGGCCGAAACGGTTCTGGCTGCCGCAGGCGCCCGCAACGGGCACTAGAAGCTGCGTATGCCTTTGGTCGGCAAAGTGATGACCACTTTGCCGATCACCTAACGGTGTCATGGCCGGGCTTGTCCCGGCCATCCCGATCGGAAAGGCGCGGCGTTCTTCCGATCGAGATCACCGGCACAGGGCCGGTAATGACAAGCTGGGGATCGGCGCCGCCTGCAGCAATGACAAACAAATGAGCGTATCGCTCAATTTGAAACGATAATGCTAGAGTGGGATCAATTCGGATTGAATCGATCCCGCGCTCCTTCTCTTTGTGTCGCATGATCTTTTTCGGCAAAGCGGTGCCCACTTTGCCGGATCATGCTCTAATGTGTGGCGAGATCGGCCTGGACGAGCACGTCGAGGGCGCGCCAGGGCTTCGGCATGAAGGTGGCGGTGTCGGGCAGGTCGTCGAGCGAATCGTCTCTGGCGCCGGATGTGACCACGACCTTGATCCAGGGCCAGGATCTGGCGGCCTCGCGCGCCACGTCAATGCCGTCGACGCGGCCCGGCAGCCTCACGTCGGCAAAGATCATGGCGACGTCGCGGGCGTTCCGGTGGAGATAGGCGAGCGCCTCCTCGGCGCTTTCCATCTCGACGACGTCGAGATCGCTTTCCTCGAGGATGGCCGCCGCCAGGCTGCGCACCTCAGGTTCGTCCTCGATCACCAGGGCCACGGACGGTGCTTTGGACTTCTGTCCCGCGTGAGCCATAACGTCACCCCTTTTTCAGGCAGCCTTGGCGGAACGGATGCAAGCAGCCGAAGGTTCCAGCTTGGTCGCAAAAATTCCGCGCGCCACCACAGAGCCGGATCAACTCAGCCTGAATCGAGCCCGCTCGATTTTCCCAGTCAGCCGCATAATCTTCGTTGGCGAAATGGTATCCACTGCGCCGGATCATGCGGCCGCACACCCGGCCCATCGACAAGCCGCGCATCCGAAGGCAGTTTGTCAACATAGTCAAGCTAGCATGGGTCGTCGCCGATAACGCGACAACGCGGAGGGGAGGATGAACAGCTCGATGCCTGCGGCTGCGGGCGGCGCCGACAAGGCAGGTGATGCGCGCAAGCCCTGGCTTAAGTCGTATCCGCCGGACGTTCCCGCCACCATCGACGAGGCGCAGCTCGGCACGCTCGCCGATCTGTTCCGCGACAGCGTTGCCCGCCACGCCACGCGGCCGGCGGCGGAAAGCTTCGGCAAGCGGCAGACTTACGCGGAGCTCGGCGCCGCCGCCAACGCGGTTGCGTCCTGGCTGCAGGGCAAGGGCCTGCAGAAAGGCGACCGGGTGGCGATCATGCTGCCGAACGTCATGGCTTACCCGGCCATCCTGTTCGGCGTGCTGATCGGCGGCTTCACGGTGGTCAACGTCAACCCGCTCTACACGGCGCGCGAGCTCTCGCACCAGCTGCAGGATTCGGGCGCGCGCATGCTGTTCGTGCTCGAGAATTTCGGCCACACCGTCGAGGAGGCATTGCCCAGCCTGGTGCTCGACGAGGTGGTGGTGGTGGCGCCGGGCGATCTCCTCGGCATCAAGGGGATGATCGTCAATGTCGTGTCGCGACACGTGAAGAAGGCGGTCAAGCCTTTCCGGCTGGCGAAGTCGATCGCCTTCAAGAGCGTGCTCGATGCCGGCTCCGCCACGCCGCCGAGGCCGGTGGCGATCGCGCCGGACGACGTCGCCTTCCTGCAATATACCGGCGGCACCACCGGCGTCGCCAAGGGCGCGACGCTCCTGCACCGCAACGTCGCGGCCAATGTCGAGCAATTCTACGTCTGGATGCGCGGCTATATCGGCGACCGGCCCGATCATGTCATGGTCACGGCGCTGCCGCTCTACCACATCTTTGCGCTGACGCTGTGCGGGCTGCTGATGGGCCGCATCGGCGCGTGCATGCTGCTGATCGCCAATCCGCGCGACATCCCGGGCTTCGTGAAGACGCTCAAGTCGCGCCCCTTCACGCTGATGGCTGGCCTCAACACGCTCTACAACGCCCTCGCCAACAATCCCGGCCTCAAGGAGGTCGATTTCTCGCAGGTCCGCCTGTGCATCGCCGGCGGGATGGCGACCCAGGACGCGGTCGCCAGGCGCTGGAAGGAGGTGACCGGGAAAAGGATCTGCGAGGGCTACGGCCTTTCGGAAACCTCGCCGGGCGTCACGGCAAACCGGCTCGACCTCCAGGAATTCACCGGAACGATCGGCTATCCGCTGCCGTCGACGGACGTTTCGATCCGGTCCGCCGATGACGGCGGCGTCGTGCCGATGGGCGAAGCGGGCGAGCTGTGCGTGAAGGGCCCGCAGGTGATGAGGGGGTACTGGAAGCGGCCCGACGAGACCGCGAAGGTCACGACGGGCGACGGCTATTTCCGCACCGGCGACGTCGCCGTGATGCTGCCGGACGGACAGATCAAGCTCGTCGACCGCATCAAGGACATGGTCCTGGTGTCCGGATTCAACGTCTACCCCAACGAGGTCGAGGAGGTGCTCGCGATGCACCCCGGCGTGCTCGAAGCCGCGGTGATCGGCGTGCCCGACGAGCATTCCGGGGAGGCGGTCGCCGCCTACATCGTCAAGAGGGACGCGAACGTGACCGAGGCGGACATCCGCGCCTTCTGCAAGGACAACCTGACCGGCTACAAGATCCCGCGCCGCATCACCTTCCGCGACAGCCTGCCGAAGACGCCGGTCGGCAAGGTGCTGCGCCGAGCGCTGCGCGACGAGGTGCCGGCGCCAAAGTGAAGCAGCTCGCCGCAGAGAAGGGCAGCGTCGGCCTGATCGCGAAATCCGCGATTCCGAGCATGAAAAAAGCCGGGCCTCGGGGGCCCGGCTCAGAGGTTGGTCCGAAAGAACCTTCCAGAGGGGAACGGCCGGGACGGCGCCGCTGGGAGGAGTGCGGAGCCATCTGATCGGCCACCCTGAATATTGGGTCCGCGGCCGGTTCCGGCAACGCGGCGGGGGTCATGAACGGCATGCGGGACCCGCATGGAACATTCCCGTGCGCCGCGATTCGGGAATAGGTTCTGCGAAGACGCGGGGTCAGTAGGTCCAGCGCTGCGCCTTGGCGATGAGAAAATCGCGGAACGCCTGGACGCGCGCCACCGAGCGCATTTCCTCGGCATAGACGAGATAGCTGTCGAGCGAGGGCATCTCGACGTCGCGGAGAATCTGCACGAGCTTGGAATTGCCGTCGGCCGCGTAATCCGGAAGCACGCCGATGCCGGCGCCGCTTTCCACGGCGGTCTTGAGCCCGGCGATATTGTTGACGACCAGATGGTAGGGACGCGGATCACGCGCCTCACGCCCGGCGGTCGACAGCCAATGCACCGCGAGGAGGTAGGAGGGCTGGTCTCCGCCGAACGACACGATGCGGTGGTTGTCCAGGTCTTCCAGAGCCTTGGGCTCACCGAAGCGCTTGATGTAGTCCGGCGAGGCGTAGACGTGAAAGTGGATCGTGAACAGCCGGCGCTGGATCAGGTCGGGCTGGGCCGGCCGGCGCAGGCGCAAGGCGACGTCGGCCTCGCGCATGGCCAGGTCGAGTTCCTCGTTGGTCAGGATCAGCTCGATGCGCACGTCCGGATAGAGATCGAGAAACTCGCCGATGCGGTGCGTCAGCCACAGCGAGCCGAGGCCCACGGTTGTCGTCACCTTGAGCTCGCCGGTCGGCCGCTCGCTGGTCTCCACAAGCCTGGCGCGGGTCGTCTCGAGCCGCATCTTCATGTCGCGCGCGGCGCGGAACAGGAGATCGCCCTGCTCGGTCAGGATCAGGCCGCGGGCATGGCGATGGAAAAGGGGCGCCTTCAGCTCGCGTTCGAGCGCGCTGATCTGGCGGCTCACGGCCGACTGGCTGAGCCCGAGCGCATCGCCGGCGCGCGTGAAGCTTCCGGCTTCGGCGACCGTGTAGAAGATACGAAGCTTGTCCCAATCCAAAGCAGCATTCCCCGAGACCGGGATCAATCCAGATTGAATTGATCCCGCTCTATTACTTTTGTGCCGCATGATCTCTCGCCACGAAGCGGGAACCACCGCGGACCAGGTCCGGGGCAGGCCTTCGCCGGATCATGCTGCGCGGCGCCGCTTCACTCGGCGGCCTGGCGCGTGGCTTCCTGTGCGGCCAGATAGCGCTCGGCTTCGAGCGCGGCCATGCATCCCATACCCGCGGCGGTCACCGCTTGTCGATAAACATCGTCGGCCACGTCGCCGGCTGCGAACACACCGGGAACGTTGGTGGCGGTCGAATCCGGCGCCGTCAGCAGGTAGCCGCCGGGCTTCATGTCGAGCTGGCCAGCGAACAGCTCGGTGGCCGGCTTGTGGCCGATGGCGACGAAGACGCCGTCCGTGCGCAGCTCCGACACCGATCCGGTCTTGAGGTTGCGCAGGCGCACATGGGTCACCGACGGCGGCGTCTCGCCGCCCGTGATCTCCTCGACGGCGCTGTCCCAGATGACCGAGATCTTGTCGTGCTTGAACAGCCGGTCCTGCAGGATGCGCTCGGCGCGCAGCGCATCGCGGCGATGCACGAGCGTGACCCGGGACGCGATGTTGGCCAGATAAAGCGCCTCCTCGACCGCGCTGTTGCCGCCGCCGACGACCACCACCTCCTTGCCGCGAAAGAAGAATCCGTCGCAGGTGGCGCATGCCGAGACGCCGAAGCCCTGGAACTTCGCTTCCGAGGGCAGGCCGAGCCATTTGGCCTGCGCGCCGGTGGCGATCACGAGCGCGTCGCACGAATAGGTGTCGCCGGAATCGCATGTCAGGCGGAACGGCCGCGAGCCGAGCTCGACCCGGACCACGTGGTCGGAGATCATGCGCGTGCCGACATGCTCCGCCTGCAGGCGCATCTGCTCCATGAGCCAGGGACCCTGGATTACGTCGGCGAAACCCGGATAATTCTCGACGTCCGTGGTGATCATGAGCTGGCCGCCGGGCTGGAAGCCCGAGATCATGACCGGCTCGAGCAGGGCGCGCGCGGCATAGATGGCGGCCGTATAGCCCGCCGGCCCGGAACCGATGACGATGAGCTTGGCGTGGGTGTGACCCATGACGATCTCCGAAGGGGCGCCGGTCAGCCGGTCACGGGAAGTCCGAGGGCGCGGCGGTGGCGGGCGAGGCCGGCGAGAACGGCCTCGGCAATGCGAGGGGTGGAATCTAAGGGCTGGTATGTAGCGGCTTCAAGGCGGCCTGCGAAGGGCTTCACAGCTCCATGGCGCTCGAGCGCCGCGATGAAGGCGCGCAGCTTCGGATGGCCGCCGGACGGCTCGAAGACGAAAACGGGCGCCCCCGTCGCCGCCGCCTCTCCGACCATGTTGGCGGAATCGCCCGTCACCACGATTGCCTCGGCGAGGGCCAGGATCGGGACGTAGGGGTTCTCGCCAGTTCCATCCCAGAAGAAGCCGCGCCCGTTGCCGGCGAGCTCGGCCAGTGCCTCGCGCAGGGGCGCCGGCGTGCGCCGGGAGGGGGTGATCATCAGGGAGGCGCCGCTGTCCGCGAGCTGCCGCACCAGGGCGACAAGACGCTCGATGTCACGCGCCTTGAAGCGGTGGTGGCGGCTGTCGCCGCCCGCCAGGAGGGCCACGCGCCGGCCGGGAAGGGCGGCAAGCCGCGGATCCGGATCGCGCCGGGCCGCCGCCAGACGGCCGGCCGAGACGCGATGCGGCGAGGTCGGGGTGGTGATCACGTTGGGACCGCGCAGCCCGTCATGGTCCGGCACCCAGATCAGATCGGCCGCCGACGGGCCGGTGCGCGGATCCTTGAGGATGACCGTGTAGGTCCGCCCGTGGGACGCGGCCTTGACGGCCCGCACATAGGGGACTGCGCGCCGTCCGGTGGCGATGACGAGGTCGGGAAAGGGCGGGGCGATGGGGCTTCCGGCGCGGGTCACGCCGTCGCGCGGGTCGATCGGCCCCCAGGGCGTCAGCCACGAGAAGGGCGGGCGCGGCGCGACCCTGCGGATCTCGGGCTCGAGGCCCATCGCCTCGGCCACGCCGATGCAGGGTTGTTCGTCGCCCGCCTTGCCGTCGCTCAGCACCCAGGCGGTCAGATCCGGCACGATCGCCCGTTGCGCCGCAGGTCACACACCGAGCGTACGCCGCAGCCAGCTTGCATAATGCTGCGCCAGGGCGACCGTGCGTTTCTGGTCGAGCTGCGGGTCGTACCACGCGGCGACGGCGTGGGCGGGCGCCGCGGAGAGCTGTGGATAGCGCGCCAGAATGGTGCCGCGGCGATCTACGATCAGCGCCTCGCCGTCGAGATAGTCGGAATGGAAAGTGCCGCCGCGGAAACGGCCGGCCCCGCCGCCGGCATAGCTGGACAGGGACACGGCCTTGATGCGCACGACCAGCCGCGGCCCGCCGCGCCCGATCCGGTCCGCGAAGACCCGCCGCGTCTCGGCGAGAAGCACGGAAGCCAGGAAATCGGCATAGGCGCCAGCGCCGCGTGCGTGCAGGGGCCTGACGTCGACCTCGACGGACGAGAAATACGCCGGCGCGACCTGCGCCAAGGCGGGGGGCGCCAGTCCGAGGCCGGCGAGGGCTGCGGTTCCAAAAAGAAAGCTGCGGCGGGACAGGGACGACATCATGTGTCCTCCAAAACGACGTTGTGCCCCAGCTTATAACACTCCGGTCAGCGGAACTTCACCCCCGTAACCTCGTAGGACTTGCCGCCGCCCGGCGTCGTCACCTCGACGGTGTCGCCGACGGTTTTGCCCATCAGGGCGCGCGCGATGGGGGAGGTGACCGAAACCCGGCCCGAGCGCACGTCGGCCTCGGGCTCGCCGACGATCTGATAGGTCTTCTCCTCCTCGGTGTCCTCGTCGACGAGCTTCACCGTGGCGCCGAACTTGATGCGGTCGCCGGACAACTTGGTCACGTCGATGATCTCGGCGCGCGAGATCAGGCTCTCGAGCTCGAGAATGCGGCCCTCGTTGATGGCCTGCGATTCCTTGGCGGCGTGATATTCGGCATTTTCCGACAGGTCGCCGAGAGCGCGGGCTTCCGAGATCGCCTGGATGATGCGCGGCCGCTCCACCTGCTGACGGTGCCGCAGCTCCTCTTCCAGCGCCGAATAGCCCTTAATCGTGATCGGTACCTTGTCCATATCCGTTCTCTCAAAACAAAAAACCCGCGGCGCCCCCCTTCGGCGGCGCCGCGACGTCATTCCTGAACCGTGCCGCAGCCTTCAGGTTCCGCGCGCTCAGGTGAAATATTCCTGCAAGGCACGCACCTCGAGATCCCCCTCGTGATAGGCGAGAATCCCTTCGGCCGCCGCGATGGCACCCGCAAGAGTGGTGTAGTACGGCACCTTATGCAAGAGGGCGGCGCGTCTCAGGGACCGCGAATCCGAGAGCGCGCCGGCGCCTTCGGTGGTGTTGAAGACGAGCTGGATGTCGCCGTTCTTGATCGCGTCGACCACGTGCGGGCGGCCTTCCAGCACCTTGTTGATCCGCGTCGCGGCGACGCCGTTCTCCTCGAGGAAGCGCTGCGTGCCGCCGGTCGCCAGGATCTTGAAGCCGAGATCCGAGAGCATGCGAATGGTCGACAGGATGCGCGGCTTGTCGGCGTCGCGCACCGACACGAACAGGGTGCCGGTCTTGGGCACGTTGGTGCCGCCGCCGAGCTGGCTCTTGGCGAAGGCCACGCCGAACGAGCGGTCGAGGCCGATGACTTCGCCGGTCGAGCGCATCTCCGGGCCGAGCAGCACGTCGACGCCGGGAAACCGCGCGAAGGGAAACACGGCTTCCTTGACGCCGATATGGGGCAGCTCCTTCGGCGTGAGACCGAACGAGGCGAGGCTTTCACCGGCCATGACGCGGGCCGCAATCTTGGCGATCGGCTCGCCGATCACCTTGGCCACGAACGGCACGGTGCGCGAGGCGCGCGGATTGACCTCGAGCACGTAGATGTCGCCGTTCTTGATGGCATATTGCACGTTCATGAGGCCGCCGACGTCGAGCGCCAGGGCAAGCGCCTCGGTCTGGCGCTCGAGCCTGGCGATCGTCTCGGGCTGCAGCGAGCGCGGCGGCAGCGAGCAGGCCGAATCGCCGGAATGGATGCCGGCTTCCTCGATATGCTCCATGATGCCGGCGATGAACACGCCCTTGCCATCCGACAGGCAATCGACGTCCACCTCGATCGCGTCCGAGAGATAGCGGTCGAACAGGAGCGGGTTCTTGCCGAGGACCGTGTTGATCTGGCCGGTCTTGTCGTTCGGATAGCGTGCCTTGACGTCCGAGGGGATCAGGCTCGGCAGGGTGCCGAGCAGATAATCTTCGAACTGCGTCTCGTCGCGGATGATGGCCATGGCGCGCCCGCCGAGCACGTAGGACGGCCGCACGACGAAGGGCAGGCCGAGATCGCCGGCGACGAGCCGCGCCTGCTCGACCGAATAGGCGATGCCGTTTTTCGGCTGCTTGAGCCCGAGCTTGTCGAGCAGCCGCTTGAAGCGGTCGCGGTCCTCGGCGAGGTCGATGGCGTCCGGCGAGGTGCCGAGGATCGGCACACCGTCTTCCTCGAGGGGCCGCGCCAGCTTGAGGGGCGTCTGGCCGCCGAACTGGACGATGACCCCGTGCAGCGTGCCGCGCGTGCGCTCGGTGTCGATGATCTCGAGCACGTCCTCGGCGGTCAGCGGCTCGAAATAGAGGCGGTCGGACGTGTCGTAGTCGGTCGACACGGTCTCCGGGTTGCAATTGACCATGATGGTCTCGTAGCCGGCGTCGCGGAGCGCGAAGGCGGCGTGGCAGCAGCAATAGTCGAACTCGATGCCCTGGCCGATGCGATTCGGCCCGCCGCCGAGGATCACGACCTTGTTGCGCTCCGACGGCTGCGACTCGTCGGCCGTGCGCCCGGCGAAAGGCGTCACATAGGTCGAATACATGTAGGCGGTCGGCGAGGCGAATTCGGCGGCGCAGGTATCGATGCGCTTGAATACCGGACGCACGCCGAGCGAGCGCCGCAGCGTCTTCACCTCGGCTTCGCCCGTGTGGGCGAGGACGGCAAGGCGGGCATCGGAGAAGCCGGCCGCCTTGAGCTGGCGGAAGGCGCCCGGCGTCTGCGGGAGCCCGTGCGCGCGCACCCGGGCCTCGAGATCGACGATGCCCTGCAACTGCTCGAGGAACCATCGGTCGATCTTGCAGGAGTCGTAGACCTCGTCGTGGTCGAAGCCGAGACGCAGCGCCTGCGCCACCTTGAGCAGCCGGTCCGGGGTCGGCGTGCCCAGCGCCGCCTTGATGGCGTTGCGGTCGTCGCCCTTGCCGAGCCCCTCGATCTCGATCTCGTCGAGGCCGGTGAGGCCGGTCTCGAGCGAGCGCAGCGCCTTCTGCAGGGATTCCGGGAATGTGCGGCCGATGGCCATGCATTCGCCGACCGACTTCATCGCCGTCGTCAGGGTCGGCTCGGCGCCCGGGAATTTCTCGAAGGCGAAGCGCGGGATCTTGGTGACGATGTAGTCGATGGTCGGCTCGAACGAGGCCGGCGTGGCGCCGCCCGTGATGTCGTTCTCGATCTCGTCGAGCGTGTAGCCCACGGCCAGGCGTGCCGCGACCTTGGCAATCGGGAAGCCGGTCGCCTTCGAGGCGAGGGCCGAGGAACGCGAGACGCGCGGATTCATCTCGATGACGACCATGCGGCCGCTGTCGGGGTCGATCGCGAACTGCACGTTCGAGCCGCCGGTCTCGACGCCGATCTCGCGCAGCACCGCGATCGAGGCGTCGCGCATGACCTGGTATTCCTTGTCGGTCAGCGTCAGGGCCGGGGCGACCGTGATGGAATCGCCCGTGTGCACGCCCATCGGGTCGACGTTCTCGATCGAGCAGATGATGATGCAGTTGTCCGCCTTGTCGCGGACCACTTCCATCTCGAATTCCTTCCAGCCGAGGACGCTTTCCTCGATCAGCACCTCGTTGGTCGGCGATGCGTCGAGGCCGCGCTCGACGATGTCGAGAAACTCCTCGCGGTTGTAGGCGATGCCGCCGCCGGTGCCGCCGAGCGTGAAGGACGGCCGGATGATGGCGGGCAGCCCGACCTCGGCAAGCGCCAGCAGGGCCTCGCCGAGCGCGTGCTCCTGATAACGCTTGCGGCGCTCGCTCTCGCCGGCCATCCACTTCATCTCGAAAGCGGCAACCATGCGCTTGCGGTCGCCCGGATGGGCATCGAGGGCCTCGAGACGGGCGATCTCGGCAAGATATTTCTCGCGGTCGGCCTTCTTCAGGGCCGAGGCGTTGGCGAGGCGCGATTTCGGAGTTTCCAGCCCGATCTTGCGCATCGCCTCGCGGAACAGCTGGCGGTCTTCCGCCTTGTCGATCGCCTCGGCGGTGGCGCCGATCATCTCCACGCCGAACTTGTCGAGCACGCCCATGCGCTTGAGCGACAGCGCGGTATTGAGCGCCGTCTGGCCGCCCATGGTCGGCAGCAGGGCGTCCGGACGCTCCTTCTCGATGATCTTGGCGACGATCTCGGGCGTGATCGGCTCGACATAAGTGGCGTCGGCGAGATCCGGATCGGTCATGATCGTGGCCGGGTTCGAGTTCACCAGCACGATCCGGTAGCCCTCGGCGCGCAACGCCTTGCAGGCCTGGGTGCCGGAATAGTCGAACTCGGACGCCTGTCCGATGATGATCGGCCCCGCGCCGATGATGAGGATCGAGGATATGTCCGTGCGTTTGGGCATCTGGCCACCGGGCGCGTCCGGCCGCCCGGCCGCGGGCGTGCGCGGCCATCAACGAACGGCGAGGACGGGAAAGGATTTTTCGCTGAGCGGGCGTCTTACACGCTCATGCCGGCCAAGGAAAGTCTGGAGCCGTTCGCGTACCGTGGAATCGGCTCCGGCTCACCCGAACTCGCAATTTGGTCGGCGAAGGGAGGCACCCCGGATCAAGTCCGGGGCGGGCATTCGCCGGAAAATGCTCAGGCAGAGCGACTCGGCAGCGCAGGCGCATGGGCCGGAGCGGCCCAGCCGACGGGCTGGCGAAGCCCGAGCCGCCTCAGCGGACCCGATTCACGGCCATCCACAGAAAATGCGCCGGAACGGCCTCAATCGAGATCGTCGTCAAGGTCGGGTTGCGGGGTGCGCCGGACCTTTTCGGGCGCCGGACGGTCCAGCCGGGCGGCCTGCTGAAACACCTCCTCGAGCTTGGTCCTCAAAGTCGTCTCGTCGAAAGGCTTGAGAAGGAAGGCGCTGACCCCGCTCACCCGGGCGATCTGGACGCGCTCCAGCGAGCCGTCGATGGAGGTGATGACGAAGGGCGTCTTCCTGAGGCTCTCGTCGCCGCGAGTTGCCTTGAGCAGATCGAGGCCGTTCATCTCGGGCATGTTCCAGTCGGAGATGACGAGTCCGTATTTCTTCTGCGTCATCATGGTGCGCGCGGCGAGGCCGTTGGTCGCCGAGTCGATGTCGGTGAAGCCGATCCGCTTGAGAAGCTGGCTGACGACGGTCAGCGCGATGGCTTCGTCGTCGACGACGAGCACCGCGGCCGAGCAGTAGGCCGGCTTGCGCTTGGCAAAGCGGGTATAATCAACTGTGGCTTCCGCACGCATGTCGATCACGCACCGACTGAAACCATGACTCGTAGAGGAGGATGGTTAAGGAAGCGTGCATGGCGGCGCTTTATTCACAGGCTGCCGGAAGCTCTGTACAGCGTCCGCCGAGCCCAAAGGTTTCCTGAAGCGCCCGATTCGATGAGATCCGCGCCCCGCATCGCATCCCTGAGCCGCCAGTTCGCGGCCTTCTCCGGCGTCGGCGTGGTCGCCGCAATCGTCCATTACGGCCTTCTGATCGGCCTCGTCGAGGCAGGCGGGGTCGACCCGGTGCCCGCGACGCTGGCCGGCTACGTCGGCGGCGGGCTGGTGTCGTATCTGCTGAACCGGCGGCTGACCTATGCGAGCACCCGCCCGCACGCGGAAGCCGGCTGGCGTTTCGCAGTGGTGGCCGGCGTCGGCTTCGTGCTCACCGGCGTCTTCATGCATGTCTTCACGCGCCGGCTCGGGGCGCCATACCTGCCGGCGCAGGTGGCGACCACGGCCATCGTGCTGGTCTGGAGCTTCGTCGCCCACAAGCTGTGGACCTTCGAGCGCTGAGCCGGTCGCGCCTTCCGGCGCGACCCGCGCTTTCCGAAAACGGGAGCGGTGGTCAGGCCGGCCGCGCCACGAAGGTCATGCGCCGCTGGTTGTGGCCGAGATTGTGGCTGCGACGCTCGCCCACGAAACCTGAATCGGCGAGGATGTCGAGCATGTCGGGCTCGTCGTATTGGGCGAGGCCGACCTCGCTGCGCAGCCTGCGGTAATCCGAGACCGCGGTGCGGGCGAGGCCGACGATGGCCGCGCCGAGAAAGCCGCCCCTGCCGGCGAAGGAAAGCAGGGCCGCGGCGTCGGCGACCGGGCTCTGGTCCGCAGGGATCACGTCGGCGACCACGAGCCGACCGTCGCGCTTGAGCTTGGCGCGCGCGTTCTTCAGCAAGGCGCGCAGCTCGTCGAGGCTCAGATACTGCACGACCGAATTCACGACGATCAGATCGAGCTGCTCGTCGGGCAACTGCTCCATGCCCTCGGCGGCGAGCACCTGGATGTTGGCAATGTTGCGAAAGCGCTCGGCGAGGCGCGCGCGCACGGCCGGCGCGGCGTCGCAGAGATAAAGCCTGGCGCAGCGCGCGGCGACCCGGTCGGCCGAAAGCGCCTCGCCGCAGCCGTAATCGAGCACATGCGCCTCACGCGACGGGATCAGGGCGATGATGTCGCGCGCGATCAGCCGGTAATGCAGGTCCTTGTGGCGCTCGCTGACGTAAATCGGCGTGTCGCTGTTCCAGAAATCTTGCCAGTTCATGCGCCTCTATTACTCATCCCGTCCGCTGCCACAACTTCATCAGCGGCCCGTCGGCGCCGTCGACCGGATCGGCGTCCGGCAGCGCCACCTGTGCGATGCGCTGCCGCGCCGCCGCGAGCTGGCCGGGATCGTCGCGGACGATGTCCCATTCGCGCCCCTGGGCATAGGCGCCGACCACCTCGAAATCGCTGCTCGCCTTGATGCAGGCATGGCCGACGCCGGCCGGAATCACGATCACGTCGCCGGCGCTGACCCCGACCGTCTCGCCGTCCTCGCCGCCGAAGCGGATGGTCGCCGATCCCGCGGCGACGCCCATCACTTCGTGCGCGGTGGAATGATAATGGTGGTAATCGTAGACGCCGTCGCGCCAGGAATTGGTCCAGCCGTTCTTCGAGAAGATGCGCTCGAACGCCGCCGGCGGATCGGCCGAGTCCGGCGTCACGGCGCCCTGCCGCACGACCAGCGGCAGCCGGCTGTTCGGGATGACGCCGTTGTCGTCGAACACGAAGGTGTCGACACCGAGCGGCGCATTGTAGGCCCCCGGCTTTCCATACGCTTGCGAACGAGCCATCGCCAACCTCCGAGAAATCCCGGAGAGGAAACGCCGATCAGGCCGGAAAGATCGGGGTATCAGACTCCCGCCCGTCAAGGCCCCTGGACGGGAGCGACGAGGATCAGGCGACGCCGAGAAGCAGGGCCGTCACGGCACGGTCGATCGCCATGTAGAAGATGACGAAGGCGACCACGCCGGCGATGGCGAACTCGATGCCCTGGTTGTTGAGCAGGCGGAAGCGCCGCAGCACGTCGCCGGCAAAGAACGCCATGACCCAGGCGATGGAGAGGATGACCGGGCAGCCGAACAGGAACGACCACGTGCTCTCGACACGCCCGACGCTGGCCGGGTCGATGAGCGGGCGGATGTTCCGCACCCACGGAGCGTAAACGGCTGCGTAAAGCGCGGTCATCCACGCCAGACCGACGGCCACGCCGAGATGAAAGACAAACAACTTATGCAGCCGCGCAAAATCGTCGGCCGTATCGTCCTCAAAAGACACGTGCTTATGCCCCCACGGCGAATCGCGATTAAGGTTTTGTTATTTTGGTTAACGTGCCGTTAACCTGATTTGCCGACGTGGCGCAACTATGGCGTCCAGCCAAGCTAACAGCGCAATTCACGGCGTGGCGAATTGGCCACCACTTCGCCGTAAGGCCATGCCTCGCAAAGGAATTTTGGGGGGCGAGGGCGAGCGCCGCGTCAGCGCGCCGTCTTCGCCTTCTCGCTTTCGATCAATTTCACGAAACGGTCGAACAGGTAATGGCTGTCGCGCGGCCCGGGCGAGGCTTCCGGATGATATTGCACCGAGAAGGCTGGCCGGTCGGTCAGGGCGATGCCGCAATTGGAGCCGTCGAACAGCGATACATGCGTCTCGACGGCGTTTTTCGGCAGGCTCGCGGGATCGACGGCAAAGCCGTGATTCATCGAGGTGATCTCGACCTTGCCGGTGGTCTTGTCCTTGACCGGATGGTTGGCGCCGTGATGGCCCTGGTGCATTTTCACGGTGCGTCCGCCCACGGCAAGGCCGAGCATCTGATGGCCGAGGCAGATGCCGAAGGTGGGCACGTTCCGCGCGAGCAGCTGTCTGATCACCGGAACCGCATATTCGCCGGTCGCAGCCGGGTCGCCGGGGCCGTTCGACAGAAACACGCCGTCCGGTGCGAGGGCCAGAACGTCGTCGGCGGACGTGGTCGCCGGCACCACCGTGATCTTGCAGCCGGCGCGGGCCAGCAGGCGCAGGATGTTGCGCTTGACGCCGTAGTCGATGGCGACGACGTGGTGCTTGGTGTCCGTCTGGTGGCCGTAGCCCTTGCCGGGCTCCCAGGCGGTCTCGTCCCAGCCGAAGCGCTGCCCGCTCATCACCAGCGGCACGAGGTCGAGGCCGGCCATCGAGGGCAGGCCGGCGGCGCGCGCCTTGAGCGCATCGAGGTCGAAGGCCGCGGCCGGATCATGGGCGATCACCGCGTTGGGCATGCCGCGCTCGCGGATCAGGGCCGTCAGCGCCCGCGTGTCGACGCCGGTGATGCCGACGATGCCGCGCGCCTTGAGCCAGCTGTCGAGATTGCGCGTGGCGCGCCAGTTCGACGGGTCGGTGATGGCGCTCGCCAGCACCACCCCGCGCACGCCCGAATTCGAGGCGGCGTTGACGCTCTCGATGTCTTCCTCGTTGGTCCCGACATTGCCGATATGCGGGAACGTGAAGGTGATGATCTGCCCGGCATAGGACGGGTCGGTGAGGATCTCCTCGTAGCCGGTCATGGCGGTGTTGAAACAGACCTCGCCGGCGCTCTCGCCGACGGCGCCGATGCCCAAGCCTTCCAGCACCGTGCCGTCCTGCAGGACGAGAAGCGCGGTCGCGCGCGGCTCGTCCCAGCCGTTGCCGGGGTGATTCACTTGCAGCATCGTTCCGATCTCATTAAGTCCCGGCCGTCCGGGCGCACCGACCGGGCGCATCGGCCCGTCGCGATCGTGGGGTGACTTAAGGATGCCCCGGCGCGGCGTCAACGCCCGCCGCGGCATATCCGGCATGAGCCGGCGGAGCCGGCGGCGGACTTGCGACGCGGCCCCGGCGGCTGCCGGCGAGGATCATGCGGAACGAAACACGAGGCGGGATCGCCGCTGCCGAGCGAGCCCGGACAACGGAGACGGAGCCATGCGCGAACGCTTCACGCAGGAAATGAAGGACGCCATGAAGTCGGGCGACAAGCGCAGGCTGTCGACGGTGCGGCTGATCCAGGCGGCGCTCAAGGACAAGGACATCGAGGCGCGCGGCGCCGGCAAGGGCCAGGCGAGCGAGGAGGAGATCCTCGGCCTCTTGCAGAAGATGATCAAGCAGCGCCAGGAATCGGCCGGCATCTACGAGCAGGCGGGGCGGGGCGAACTTGCCACCCAGGAGCGCGAGGAAGCCGAGATCATCGCCGCGTTCCTGCCGAAGCAGATGGACGAGGCCGAAACCCGCCAGGCCATCCAGACGGCCATCGCCGAGACCGGCGCCGCCTCCATGAAGGACATGGGCAAGGTGATCGGCGCCCTGCGCGGCAAATATGCGGGACGCATGGATTTCGCCAAGGCGAGCGCGCTCGTGAAGGACCTGCTGCCGAAGGGCTGAGGCGCCGCAACGAGACGGCGGGGGGGAGGGGCGTGAGCCGCCGCGCCGCCATCGAGACGGCCCTGCGCGAACTGGCGCCGCGCATTCCCGCGCACGAATTCGGGGCCGTATGCGACCATGCCGTCGACAGTCCCGGGCTGCGCACGGCGTCCGCGCAGGCGGCGGCGTGGCTGTCCCTGGTCGCCTATGTGCGCCACACCTTCACCGATTACGACACGCTGCTGGCCGAGGGCTACGATGCCGACAGCGCCCGCTTCTTCGTCGTCGGCGAGATCGATGCGGTGCTCGAGGGCTGGGGCGTGCAGCGGCGCGTCGGCGAGGCGGATTGAGCGGCCGCGACGCAGCGGAGCCGGACGGTCGGCACCGGCGTCCCGGCGCCGGCGTCAGATGCTGAGGTCGATGCCCTTCAGCTTGGCCGCCCGCTCGGCGGCGCGCTGCTGCGCCGCCGCCAGCGCCTTGCGGACGGTGATCTCGATCAGGCCGTCGCTGGTGGCGCTGAAGGTGTCCATCACGGCCGAGAGAAGGCCGTCATTGAGCGCCTGCTGATCGGCCAGGTGCTGCTTCTGCTTGGCGCGCCAGGCCTCCATCTGCTTCCACGCGGAGAGACCGGACGACGAGCGCTGAACCCACATACCCATGGCGCCATCTTGGATCGCAGTGGCTAACGGGAGGTTAGCAGGCCCGGCCCGGTGGATGACTGTGGATATCGAGGACCCTTGCGCTTCTGTTCTTATTTTGTTCTGTGGATGAGTGTGGGCGCTCCTGATTCGCGCTGCATGTTGGGTTCACTCGTGCGCAGGTGAAGGATGCGCTACCCGCCCTCGGTCCTCGACGAGATACGCGCCAGGCTGCCGGTATCCGCGGTGGTCGGCAAACGCGTGCGCATGAAGAAGGCCGGGCGCGAGTGGAAGGGGCTGTCGCCCTTCAATGCCGAAAAGACGCCCTCCTTTTACGTCAACGACCAGAAGGGCTTCTATCACTGCTTCTCGTCCGGCAAGCACGGCGACATCTTCACCTTCCTGATGGAGACCGAAGGGCTGTCCTTCCCCGAGGCGGTGGAGCGCCTGGCGGGGGAAGCGGGCGTGGCCCTGCCGACGCCCTCGCGCGAGGCGCAGGCCCAGGAGACGCGGCGCCGGAGCCTGCATGACGTGACCGAGCTGGCGGCGCAATTCTTCGAGAGCGCGCTGCAGGACCGGCGCGCGGCGCGGGCGCGCGACTATCTGGTGCAGCGGGGGCTCGGGCCCGAGACGCAGCGGCGCTTCCGCATCGGCTACGCGCCAGGCGAGCGCTTTGCCCTGCGCGACCATCTCGCCGCCAAGGGGGTGCCGGTCGAGATGATGGTCGAGGCCGGCCTGCTCGTCACCGGCGACGACGTGAAGATTCCCTACGACCGGTTCCGCGAACGCGTCATGTTCCCGATCGGCGACGTCAAGGGGCGGGTGATCGCCTTCGGCGGCCGGGCCCTGAGCCCCGACGTGCCGGCCAAGTATCTCAACTCGCCGGATACGCCGCTCTTCAGCAAGGGGCGGGTGCTCTACAACCTCGACCGGGCGCGCCAGCCGGCGCACGAGCGCGGCACCGTCATCGCCGTCGAAGGCTATATCGACGTGATCGCCCTCAGCGCTGCCGGCTTCCCGAATGCGGTGGCCCCCCTCGGCACCGCCCTTACCGAGGATCAGCTGCAGCTCCTGTGGCGCTGCGCCGACGAGCCGGTGCTGTGCTTCGATGGCGACGCCGCCGGGCGCCGCGCCGCCTACCGGGCGGTCGACATGGCCCTGCCGGCGCTCGCGCCTGGAAAATCGCTGCGCTTCGCGCTGCTGCCCGAGGGCCAGGACCCCGACGACCTGGCCCGCTCCGGCGGCGCGGCGGCTGTGGAGCGGGTGTTGAAAGGTGCCCGCCCGCTTGTGGATATCCTGTGGGTCCGCGAGATCGAGGCCGGGCCGCTCGATACGCCCGAACGGCGCGCGGCGCTCGAGGCGCGCCTCAAGGAAGCGCTCCTCCTGATCCGCGACGAGACGCTCAGGCGCTATTACCGCGAGGAGGTCGAGCTGCGCCTGACGGCGCTGCATCCCGATACGGGCCGGCGCCCGCGGCGGGACGGGGCTCCGGGCCGCGGCTGGCGCGACCGCCGCGGGGCCTCGCCAGTGCCGGGCCGCGCCCCCCTGTGGGCCAGCCCCATGCTGACGCGCAGCCCCCTGTTCTCGGGCGGCCCGAGCGTGTCGCCGCGCGAGGCGATGATCCTGAGCGTCCTGTCGGTGCATCCGGAGCTGCTGCACGACTATGCCGAGGCCCTGGCCGAGCTCGATTTCGCCGGCCGCGACGCGGGCGCCTTGCGGGCCCTCCTGCTCGACAATGCCGGCAGCGAAGAGCCGGCCGACGTGGCCGTGATGGAGGCGCGCCTCGAGCGCGCCGGCCTGAAGGGCTTCGTCGAGCGGCTGGCAGGCCACGTGCGCCCCGGCGACCGCTGGACGCTTGACCCCCATGCCGATCCCCTGCGGCTCGCCGACGCATTGCGGCAAGCGATGATCTTGCATCGGCGGGCGCGCACGTTACATAGCGAACTCAGGGCTGCCGAGCGCGCCCTCGCTGAGGAGGAGACCGAGGCCAATCTCGCCTGGCTCAGGGAGGTTCAGGAGCAGCTGTCCTCGGCCGACGGGGCCGAGGCGGACCCTGGATAACGGGCCGGCAAATCGCTAAAAAGGCCGCTATTGACGGGTTAGCGCCCGGTTGCGGCGGGTTCAGTACCGCGAGCGGCTCCGGCTTTCGAGGCGAGGTTAACCGTTAGTCAAGGCGACTCACGGACTGATCGGCTGAGGTTTGTATAGGGTGGCCGGGCTCATGCCCCTTGCCGCCCTTTGTGCATCGTGGCGGCGAACGGGTGGGAAGCGGGCCCGGGCCGCGTGCGTCATGCGAGAAGGTTGAGCGAATGGCGACGAAGACGACGGAACGGGAAGAGACCGAAGCGGACAACGAGCAGAAGAGCGACGGGCCGCTGCTGGATCTGACCGATCAGTCGGTCAAGCGGATGATCAAGCTCGCCAAGAAGCGAGGTTTCGTCACTTACGATGAGCTCAACGAGGTTCTGCCCTCGGAGGAATTCTCGTCCGAGCAGATCGAGGATGTGCTCGGCCAGCTGTCGGAAATGGGCATCACCGTGGTCGAAGCGGAGGAGGCCGAAGAGGGCCGCACCGCCGAAGGCGATTCCGGCGACGACGACGAGCCCGACGGCGAGGTCGTCGAGGCGGCGCCGGCCCGTGCGGTCGTCGTGCGCGAGACCACGACCAAGGAGCCGAGCGAGCGCACCGACGATCCGGTGCGCATGTATCTGCGCGAGATGGGCTCGGTCGAGCTGCTCTCGCGCGAGGGCGAGATCGCCATCGCCAAGCGCATCGAGGCCGGCCGCGAGGCGATGATCGCCGGGCTGTGTGAAAGCCCGCTCACCTTCCAGGCCATCATCATCTGGCGCGACGAACTGGTCGAAGGGCGCGTGCTGTTGCGCGACATCATCGATCTTGAGGCGACCTATGCCGGCCCGGACGGAAAGGGCGCGCCCAAGGTCGAGGGCCTCGGCGGGATGCCGGGCCAGACGCCGGTCGCGGCGCCGCCCGGTGCCGGTGCGGCGGGCGGCATGGCCAATATGGGCGGCGGCATGGGCGCCATGGGCGGCATGGCCGGTGCCGCTGGCGGGGCGATGGAGGGCGGCGACGAGCCGATGACGCCTCCGGAAGGCGAGTTCGACGACGACGACGATCTCGAGAACAACGTCTCGCTGTCGGCCATGGAAGCCGAGCTCAAGCCGAAGGTGCTCGAGACCTTCGACAGCATCGCCGACAACTACAAGAAGCTGCGGCGCCTGCAGGTCGAGCATGTCGAGCAGCGCAAGCAGAACAGCCAGCTGACGCCCGCCCAGGAGCGCAAATACAAGAAGCTGCGCGAGGAGATCGTCAACGACGTCAAGTCGCTGTCGCTCAACGCCAACCGCATCGAGGCGCTGGTCGAGCAGCTCTACGACATCAACAAGCGGCTGATCTCGTACGAGGGCCGCCTGATGCGCCTCGCCGAGCAGCACGGCGTCGCGCGCGAGGAGTTCCTGCGGCACTATCAGGGTGCCGAGCTCGATCCGAAATGGGTGCTGCGCGTCTCCAAGCTCGGCGGCAAAGGCTGGCGCGAGTTCGTGGCCAACGGCAAGAAGGGCATCCACGAGCTGCGCGACCAGATCCACAATCTCGCCAGCGAGACCGGCCTCGAGATCGGCGAGTTCCGCAAGATCGTCGCCATGGTGCAGAAGGGCGAGAAGGAAGCGCGCCAGGCGAAGAAGGAAATGATCGAGGCCAACCTGCGCCTGGTCATCTCGATCGCCAAGAAATACACCAACCGCGGCCTGCAGTTCCTGGATCTCATCCAGGAGGGCAACATCGGCCTGATGAAGGCCGTCGACAAGTTCGAATACCGGCGTGGCTACAAGTTCTCGACCTATGCGACGTGGTGGATCCGGCAGGCGATCACCCGCTCGATCGCCGACCAGGCCCGCACCATCCGCATCCCGGTCCACATGATCGAGACGATCAACAAGCTGATTCGCACGTCCCGTGCGCTCGTGCAGGAGCTCGGGCGCGAGCCGACGTCGGAAGAAATCGCCAAACGGATGGACATCCCGGTGTCCAAGGTGCGCAAGGTGCTCAA
>DATBIR010000152.1:0-60097 GCA_036556825.1 Beijerinckiaceae bacterium | reverse complement strand
CGACGCAGCCGAGCAGCAGCGACGTCACGCGGCCGCCGTCCTCGCCGACGACGGCGTTCTCGAAGGACAGGCTGTAGCCGGTGCGCGCCACGAGCCGCGCGCCGACCTCGAGCGGCGTTTCGCCCTCCGCCGCCTCGTCGGCCCACAAGAGGGTTGGGATGCTCTTGCCGGCCATGTCGATCAGCTCGGCGATGGCGCGCACGTCGTCAGGGGTGGCGCGGCGGAAGGGCGGGTGGAGGTTGAGCATGCTACGCCTCCCCCCCTTCCCCTCCCCCTTGCGGGGAGGGGCCGGGGGTGGGGGTTGTCCCGGCAATCGCGGCGTAAATTGTATCGAGCACCAGGTCGATCTCACGCATCATTTCGAAGTTGCTGAAGCGCAGAATGCGAAATCCCTCGTCTTCGAGATAGGTCGCGCGCCTCGCATCGTAAACCACGGCCTGATCGGTCCCATGCTGATTTCCGTCGACCTCAATGATCACCCGCGCACTGAGGCAGCAGAAGTCCGCGATGTAAGGGCCGACCGCGACCTGTCGTCGAAAGTGCGAATGTTCGAGCGGTAGGCGATGCCGCAAGTGCCACCACAACTTCTTCTCGGGCTCGGTCAGGTGCCGACGAAGCGTCTTCGCGTTCGCGGCGGCTCGCGGCGAGACGGATCTTGTCGGTGCTTGGTTCCAGGGCACTTCAAACCCACTGTATCGAGCGTGCCTCCGACCCCCACCCCTACCCCTCCCCGCAAGGGGGAGGGATTGGCTTGGCGTTAAACAAGCATCCCGACCGGCTTTTCGATGAGCTCCTTGAAGGCGCTGATCAGCTCGGCGCCGAGGGCGCCGTCGACGGCGCGGTGGTCGCAGGACAGGGTCGCGCTCATCACCGTGGCGACGGCGAGCTGGCCGTTCCTCACCACCGGCCGCTTCTCGCCGGCGCCGACCGCCAGGATGGTCGAGTGCGGCGGGTTGATCACGGCGGTAAAATCCTTGATGCCGAACATGCCGAGGTTGGACACGGCCGTGGTGCCGCCCTGGTATTCTTCCGGTTTGAGCTTGCGCCCCTTGGCCCGCGCCGCAAAGTCCTTCATGGCGTTGGCGATCTCGGACAGGGTCTTGCTCTCGGCCTTGCGGATGATCGGCGTGATCAGCCCGTGGCCGGGCAGTGCCACCGCCACGCCGACGTCGGCATGCTTGTGCTTGAGCATGGCGCCTTCGGTCCAGGTGACGTTGGCGTCGGGCACGCGCGTCAGCGCCACGGCGAGCGCCTTGATCACCATGTCGTTGACGGAAATCTTGTAGGCGGGCTTGCCGTCCTTGTCCTTCGGCGCCGCCGCATTCGCTTGCTCGCGCATGGCCAGCAGCGCGTCGATCTCGCAGTCGACCGTCAGGTAGAATTGCGGGATCGTCTGGCGCGCTTCGGTGAGGCGCCGGGCGATGGTGCGCCGCATGTTGTCGTGCGGGATCTCCTCGTACGAGCCCGCCTCGAACAGCGCCTTCACCTGGGCGTCGGATGGTGCGCGCGCAACCGACGGCGCGGCCGTCTGCGGCGCCGGTCCTTTCGCCGTGCCGCCGGCGATGGCGCCGCGCACGTCGCGCTCGACGATGCGTCCGTGCGGGCCCGAGGCTTGCACGCGCGACAGGTCGATGCCGGCCTCCCTGGCGATGCGCCGCGCCAGCGGCGACGCGAACACCCGCCCGGCGCCGTTGCCTTTGGCCGCCTCGGCCCTGGCTTGCGCCTGTCCGGCGCCAGGCGACGGCGCGCTCGCCGGCTGCGGCGCGGCGGCTGGCTTGGATTGCGCCGGTTGCGGCGAAGCCGGCGCGGCCGGCGCGGGCTTTGCAGCGGGCGCGCCGCCGCCCGACGCCGAGACGCTCTTTGGATCCTCGCCCTCGCCGGCGATCAGGGCGATGAGCTGGTTGACCGGAACGTCCGCCGTGCCTTCCGGCACGACGATCTTGGCGAGAATGCCCTCGTCGACCGCTTCGACCTCCATGGTCGCCTTGTCGGTCTCGATCTCGGCGATCACGTCGCCGGACTTGACCGCGTCGCCCTCCTTCTTGAGCCACTTGGCGAGATTGCCCTTCTCCATGGTCGGCGAAAGGGCGGGCATCAGGATGTTGATGGGCATATGTTATTCCACCCCAGTCTCAGAGCATGATCCCGAAAAGTGGGCACCACTTTTCGGGAAGGATCATGCCATATCAAGATGCTAGAGCGGGATGACGTCTCGAAGAGAAGTCATCCCGCTCAAGCGCGCAGACGAAACGGCGGCCGGATTCGCGCCGGCGCGGCTTTAGCCGCCGTTGCGGCGTGATCGATGTTGCATCGCGAAGCGTCCGGCATCAGCGGTAGCTGACGGCCTTGGCCGCCTGCACCACCTCGGCGACGTTCGGCAGCGCCAGCTTTTCCAGGTTGGCCGCATAGGGCATCGGCACGTCCTTGCCGGTGATGCGTGCGACCGGCGCATCGAGGTAGTCGAACGCCTCCTGCATGATGCGCGCCGCGATCTCGGCGCCGACGCCGGATTGCGGGAAACCTTCTTCGACGGTGACGCAGCGGCCGGTCTTTTGCACCGAGGCGACGATGGTCGCCGTGTCCATCGGCCGGATCGTGCGCAGGTCGATCACCTCCGCCTCGATGCCTTCCTTGGCGAGTTCCTCGGCAGCCTTGAGCGCGTAGGTCATGCCGATGCCGAACGAGACGATGGTCACGTCCTTGCCCGGCCGGTGCACGCGCGCCTTGCCGATCGGCAGCACGAAGTCGTCGAGCTTCGGCACCGGGAAGGATTGTCCGTAGAGAATTTCGTTCTCGAGAAAGATCACCGGATTGGCGTCGCGGATGGCCGCCTTGAGCAGGCCTTTGGCGTCGGCCGCCGTGTACGGCATGACGACCTTGAGCCCAGGCACGTTCGAATACCAGGCGGCGTAGTCGTGGCTGTGCTGCGCGGCGACGCGGGCCGCGGCGCCGTTCGGGCCGCGGAACACGATCGGCGCGCCCATCTGGCCGCCCGACATGTACAGCGTCTTGGCGGCCGAGTTGATGATCTGGTCCATCGCCTGCATGGCGAAGTTCCAGGTCATGAACTCGACGATCGGCTTGAGGCCGGTCAGCGCCGCGCCGACGCCGAGGCCGGCAAAGCCGTGCTCGGTGATCGGCGTGTCGACGACGCGCCGCGCGCCGAATTCCTGCAAGAGCCCTTGCGTGACCTTGTAGGCGCCCTGGTATTCGGCGACCTCCTCGCCCATCACGAACACGTCCGGGTCGCGCCGCATCTCCTCGGCCATGGCGTCGCGCAGGGCTTCGCGCACGGTCATCGTCACCATCTCGGTGCCTTCCGGCACCTCGGGTTCGATGACGGTCTCGGGCCGCGGCGGCTGCGCCACGGCCGACGGCGCCTTGGCGGCTGCCGGCACCGTGTCCGGCGCCTGCGGCGGCGCCGATTCCTTGGCTTTCTGCTCGGCGCCCGGCGCCGCCGCGGAGGCGCCGTTGCCCGGGCCGGCCGGCCGCCGGGCCGCCGTGGAGATGTCCTCGCCCTCGCCCGCCAGGATGGCGATCGGCGTGTTGACCGCGACGTTGTCGGTGTCGTCCGGCACGAGGATCTTGGCCAGGATGCCCTCGTCGATGGCCTCGACCTCCATCGTCGCCTTGTCGGTCTCGATCTCAGCCAGGATGTCCCCGGGCTTGACCTTGTCGCCTTCCTTCTTGAGCCACTTCGCGAGCTTGCCCTGCTCCATCGTCGGCGAGAGGGCGGGCATCAGGATGTCGGTCGCCATGGAACACTCGTTGATACGGCGCGTGAGGAAGGTTGCGCTCAGCGTGTTTCGAGCAGGATGTCGGTCCACAATTCGGAGGTATCGGGCTCCGGATCGTGGGTGGCGAACTCGGCCGCCTCGTTGACGATCTCGCGCACCTTGGCGTCGATCGCCTTCAACTGGTCTTCCGGGATCTTCCACTCGTCGAGCAGCCGGCGGCGCGCGCTCTCGATCGGATCGCGCTCGTCGCGCATCCGGCTGACCTCGTCCTTGGTGCGGTATTTGGCCGGGTCGGACATGGAGTGGCCGCGGTAGCGGTAAGTCTGCATCTCGAGGATGTACGGGCCCTGGCCGGAGCGGGCGAAGTCCATGGCGCGCAGGCCCGCGTCGCGCACCGCGCGCACGTCCATGCCGTCGACCTGCTCGCCCGGGATGCCGAACGACACGCCGCGCTTCGAAAAATCGGTCTGCGCCGAGGCGCGGTTGACCGACGTGCCCATGGCGTAGCGGTTGTTCTCGATCACGTAGACGACCGGCAGCTTCCACAGCTCGGCCATGTTGAAGCTCTCGTAGACCTGCCCCTGGTTGGCGGCGCCGTCGCCGAAATAGGTGAGGCACACGCGGCCGTCGTCGCGGTAGCGGTTGGCGAAGGCGATGCCGGTGCCGAGCGAGACCTGCGCGCCGACGATGCCGTGGCCTCCGTAAAAATTCTTCTCCTTGGAGAACATGTGCATCGAGCCGCCCTTGCCTTTCGACAAGCCGCCGCGGCGGCCGGTCAGCTCGGCCATGACGCCTTTCGGGTCCATGCCGCAGGCCAGCATGTGGCCGTGGTCGCGGTAGCCGGTGATGACCTGGTCGCCGTCCTGGGAGGCCATCTGCATGCCGACGACGACGGCTTCCTGGCCGATATAGAGGTGGCAGAAGCCGCCGATCAGGCCCATGCCGTACATCTGTCCCGACTTCTCCTCGAAGCGGCGGATCAGCAGCATCTCGCGGTAGGCGTGGAGCTCTTCGTCCTTGCTGAATTCGGGCTGCTCGGAAACGGTCTTCTTGTTGGCTTTGTTCTGGCGGGCCGCAACAGCCATAGTTTCCTCCGGAGCTCTCTTGCGAAAAACGTTAGCCCAGCGCCGCAGATAAAGCGAGAGCAGGCGATGGGCAAATCTGGGCTGCAAGACAACGACCTAACGTGCTGAGGGGATATGCGGTTTCCGTGAGGCTCCGGACCTCGATGGATGCACCGGCACGGCCGCGTCAAGGTCCCGTGATGATGACGAGGTCGTTGCGATGCACACGGCCCAGAAAGGTGCGCGCGCGCTCTTCGAGAAGGTCGCGGTCGATGTGGTCGCTGCGCAGGAGGGCGATGCGCCGATCCCACTCGTTTCGCTCGTTCTTCACGGTCTCCAGCTCTTTGGTCAATTCGTGGATCTGGATCTTGAGCTGCCGCTTGGCGTGCAGGCCGCGGCTGCCGTGGTGGGCATGGTGCACGAAGTAGCCGACCACCAGGGCGGCGAGGCTGTAGAGCGCCAGGGGGATCAAGATATTTCTGACGCGGCTCCGGACGACCATCGGGCGAGGCTAGGCCGACGCGGTTAAGGAGGGGTTGACCCACCTCACTCCCTCTCCCGCTTGCGGGAGAGGTTACCGCAGCGCCTTGAGCGCCTCGCGGCCGGCGTAGCGGGCCTGCGGGCCGAGTTCCTCCTCGATGCGGATCAGCTGGTTGTATTTGGCGGTGCGGTCCGAGCGGGCCAGCGAGCCGGTCTTGATCTGCCCGCAATTGGTGGCGACGGCGAGGTCGGCGATGGTCGCGTCCTCGGTCTCGCCGGAGCGGTGCGACATCACCGCGGTGTAGCCGGCGCGGTGGGCCATGTCGACGGCGGCGAGGGTCTCGGTCAGCGACCCGATCTGGTTGACCTTGACCAGGATCGAGTTGGCGACCCCCTTGGCGATGCCCTCGCCCAGGCGCGTCACGTTGGTGACGAACAGGTCGTCGCCGACCAGCTGGCAGCGGCGTCCGACGAGGTCGGTCAGCGCCTTCCAGCCCTCCCAGTCATCCTCGGCCATGCCGTCCTCGATCGACACGATGGGATAGTCGCCGACGAGCTTGCCGAGATACGTCGCCTGGTCGGCCGGTTTGCGCGTGCGGCCTTCGCCTTCGTAATGGTAGGCGCCGTCCTTGAAGAACTCGGTTGCGGCGCAGTCGAGGGCGATGACGATGTCGTTTCCGGGCTTGTAGCCGGCCTGCTCGATCGCCTTCATGACGAAGTCGAGCGCCGCCTCGGCCGACGGCAGGTTCGGCGCGAAGCCGCCCTCGTCGCCGACATTGGTGTTGTGGCCGGCCGCCTTGAGCCCGCTCCGGAGTGTGTGGAAGACTTCCGAGCCCATGCGCACCGCCTCCTCGAAGCTGGGCGCGCCGACCGGCATGATCATGAATTCCTGGAAGTCGATCGGGTTGTCGGCATGGGCGCCGCCGTTGACGATGTTCATCATCGGCACCGGCAGCACGCGCGCCTGGGTGCCGCCGACATAGCGGTAGAGCGGCAGGCCGACCGTCTGCGCGGCGGCCTTGGCGACCGCCAGCGACACGCCGAGGATGGCGTTGGCGCCGAGGCGGCCCTTGTTCGGCGTGCCGTCGAGCCCGATCATCGTTTCGTCGATGGCGACCTGGTTCTCGGCGTCCATGCCGCCGATGGTGTCGAGGATCTCGCCGTTGACCGCCTCGACGGCCTTGAGGACGCTCTTGCCAAGATAGCGCGTCTTGTCGCCGTCGCGCAGCTCGACCGCCTCATGCGCGCCGGTCGAGGCGCCGGACGGCACGGCGGCGCGGCCGAAGGAGCCGTCCTCGAGGGTGACGTCCACCTCGACCGTCGGATTGCCCCGGCTGTCGAGGATCTGGCGGGCAACGATGTCGACGATCGCGGTCATTCTTTTGAGCTCCTAAAGCATGATCCCGAAAAGTGGGCACCGCTTTTCGGAAGGATCATGCCACACCAAGATGCTGGAGCGGGATGACGGCTCGAAGAGGAGTCATCCGGCTCTAGGGCGACGGCCCTGTGTCGCGGCGGCTTATTGACCGAAAACCCGGAACGGGCAAGGGAAGGCCCAAACGATCTCACTGGCCGGAGCGGCCCCGATGATGGACCACAATCTGCAACTTGGACGGGCAGCCCCCCTCCCCGCCTCGCCGGACGAGGCGCGGCTCGACCGCGTGCCCAACCCGCATCCCGACACCGACTACGTGGCGCGCTTCACCGCGCCCGAATTCACCTCGCTCTGCCCGGTGACCGGGCAGCCGGATTTCGCGACGCTCGTGATCGACTACGTGCCCGACCGCTGGCTCGTGGAATCGAAGTCCTTCAAGCTCTATCTCGGCAGCTTCCGCAACCACGGCGCCTTCCACGAGGACTGCACCGTCGCCATCGGCAAGCGCCTCGTCGAGCTGCTCGCGCCGCGCTACCTGCGCATCGGCGGCTACTGGTATCCGCGCGGCGGCATCCCCATCGACGTGTTCTGGCAGACCGGCGAGGTACCGAGAAGCGTGTGGCTGCCCGACCCCGGCGTCGCGCCATATCGCGGCCGCGGCTGATGCGTGGCCTGGCGTGACGTGACCAACCTCTCGCTTAGCCTGGCCCTGTCATCACCGGCCTTGTGCCGGTGATCTCGATCGGAAGAACGCGCGCGTTTCCGATCGGGATGGCCGGGACAAGGCTCGGCCATGACAAGGTGAGAGGTGGAGCTGTGCCGCGCCGCTAGCTTGTCGCGGGCTTCGTCGGCGGGCTCGTGAGGATCGAGGCCGCCACCAGCGACATCGCCAAGATGGTGAGCGCGCATAGCGCCATCGTGCCGAGGAGGCCGATGCTGCGCAGCGCGAAGCCGATCACGACCACGCCGAGCGCCTGGCCGGAGAAGAACGAGAAGGCATGCAGGGACACGGCCGATGCGCGCGAGTGCGGCGCCACCTCGGTGACCTGCGTCTGGAACGGGTTGTGCAGCATGTAGAAGCCGAAGCCGGACATGATCATCGCGACAATGTCGATGCGCCAGTCCCGCGCGAGCGCCAGGATCAGGGACGCGAGCGCCACGACGATGCCGCCGCCGACGAGCAGGCGCTTGAGGCCGAGCCGCATCATCTGGCGCACGAGCAGCGCATAAAGCAGGCCGCCGACCCCGAAGCTCGCCAGCACGACGCCGGCCTCGAACGGGCCGCCGAGCTGCCGCTCCTCGAAGATCGGTGCGATATACGGGAAGATGCCGTAGATCGTGATCGCCTCGATGAACACGAAGGCAAAGAGCGCGCGCGCCCGGCCGATGGCGATGATCTCGCGGTAGCGCGCGACGGCGCCGCGCACCGACAGGCGCGAGCGCGCCCGCGCCGCGAGCCCGAAGGTGGCGAGCATCGCCACGCCCGCGCACAGCGCGACGGCGCCGGCGAGGAGGAAGACCCCGCGCCAGCCGATCCATTGCGCGAGCAAGCCGGAGATCGACGAGCCGCACAATTGGCCGACGACGACGGCCATCATCAGGCGGCTCACGGCGACCTGCCGGCGCGCCATGTCGATGCGGTCGCCGACGGTCGCGAGCGCCGCCGGGATGATGCCGCCGGCCGCCGCTCCCGCCACCACGCGCAGCGCCAGCAGCGTCGCGGCGTCGTCGGCGAAGGCCGAGGCGACGAGGGCGGCAACCATCACGCCGAGGCTGACGATGATGACGCGCTCCTTGCCGAGACTGTCGCCCACCGGGCCGAGGATCGGCTGGATGAAGGCATAGGGCAGCGCGAAGGCGGTGGTGACGAGCGCGATGGTCTCGGTCGTGCTGCGCAGGTCGCGGGCGATCAGCCCGACCAGCGGCTCGGCCGTGCGCGCCGAATAGGTGCTCGCAAAGGTCGCGGTGCCGAGGATCAGAATCAGCCCGAAACCGCGCGCCTGAAGCGGGTCGGGCGGCGGCGTGCTCATCCCGCGCGGCGCTTGGCGAGGGCGTCGAACGCCTTCAGCTCCGCGAGCAGCTTTTCCAGGTCCTTGAGGGGCACCATGTTGGGGCCGTCGGAGGGCGCCTTGTCGGGGTCCTGATGCGTTTCGATGAACACGCCGGCGACGCCGACCGCGACGGCGGCGCGCGCCAGCACCGGCACGAATTCGCGCTGGCCGCCCGACGTCGTCCCCTGGCCGCCCGGCTGCTGCACCGAATGCGTCGCGTCGAAGATCACGGGCGCGCCGGTCGTTGCGGCCATGATCGGCAGCGCGCGCATGTCCGAGACCAGCGTATTGTAGCCGAAGGAGGCGCCGCGCTCGGTCACCATGACGTTGGGATTGCCGGCGTCGGTGATCTTGCGCGCCACGTTGGCCATGTCCCACGGCGCCAGGAACTGGCCTTTCTTGACATTGACGACGCGGCCCGTGCCCGCGGCGGCGACGAGCAGGTCGGTCTGCCGGCACAGGAAGGCCGGGATCTGCAGGATGTCGACGACCTCGGCCACCGGCGCGCATTGCTCGATCTCGTGCACGTCGGTCGTGACCGGCAGGCCGAGGCGCTCCTTGACCTCGGCGAAGACCGGCAGCGCCTCGTCGAGGCCGATGCCGCGGGCACTGGCCGACGAGGTGCGGTTGGCCTTGTCGAACGAGGACTTGTAGACGAGCCCGAGGCCGAGCCGGGCCGTGATCTCCTTGAGCGCCGACGCCATCTCGAGCGCATGCTGGCGGCTCTCCATCGCGCATGGCCCGGCGATGATGGCGAGCGGCAGGTCGTTGCCGAAGCGCACCGGCCCGACGGCGACGGTGGCGCTGGCGGTTGAGGCCTTCTGATTCATGCGCGAGCCCTAGCCGATCCGGACGCGCGTGTCATGGGTGCGTTACGCCGCCCCCTTCCCGCGCAGGACCGGGCGGCACGTCGCGACGGCCACGGTCGATCCGTCGCGTCAGAGAGCGCAATGGCAATCGTGCCGACCGTTGATCCTCCGCAAGGACGCGAGGCCCCGTTCCACGCATGATGGCCCCAGATCGCCGCCGGGTAGATGTAACGGCTCCCTCGACGAGCAGCCGGATCGTCTTCCGCCGGTGCACGGGATCTTGAGTTGCGAGGTCTGCGCCGATGACAGAGTCGCGCAACCGGGTTGTTCAACTCAGGCGGTATGGCGATGCCGACGAGTTGCGGGTGGTCGACGCTCCCGCGCCGGTGGCCGGCCGTGGCGAAGTGCGGGTGCGCGTGCTCGCTTCCGGCATCGAATACACCGATGTCGTGATCCGGCGCCATCTCTACGCGCAGACGATGCGCCGCCGCCCCCCCTTGGTGCTCGGCTACGACGTGGTCGGGACAATCGATCAGCTGGGTGACGGAGTGCACGGCTTTCGGCTCGGCGACCGCGTGGCCGACATGACGGTGCTCGGGTCGAATGCGACCTATCGCACCCTCCGGGCCGGCGATCTCACGCCCGTGCCGGCAGGCGTCGATGCAGCAGAGGCGGCGGCGATGATCCTGAGCTGGACGACCGCCTACCAGCTCCTTCACCGCACCGCCCGCGTGCAGCGGGGTCAGCGCGTGCTCGTGCAAGGCGCCGCCGGCGCGGTCGGTCAGGCGTTGCTTGTGCTCGGCAGGATGGCGGGCCTCGAGCTGTGGGGCACCGGGCGCGGCGAGCACGCCGCGTTGATCCGCGAGCTCGGCGCCACGCCGATCGACTACCAGCGCGAAGACGTCACGCGCGCGCTGGCAGGCGGGTTCGACGTCGTCTTCGACGGCATCGGCGAGGACCATTGCCGCCGATCCTTCGCGGCGCTCAGGCGCGGTGGACTGCTCTGCGCCTACGGCTACACGGCGAGCGTGCAGGCCGAGCGTGACATCCGCAGCATCCTGATGTGGATCGGCCGGATGTATCTGTGGCGGCGGTTCCTGAGCTGGCTGCCTGGCGGGAAACGCCTGCGCCCCTACTCGATCAATCTGATGCGGGCGCGACATCCCGCCTGGTTTCGGGAGGATCTGGAGCGGCTTTTCGACCTTCTTGCAACTGGCGCCATCCGGCCGCGCATCGCCGAGCGGATCTCGTTCGATAAAGTCGCCGACGCTCATCGCCGTCTCGAAGCCGGCGGTCTCGAGGGCAAGCTCGTCCTGTGCCCCGACCTGCCGTCGCCACGCGAGCGTTCGACGCCCCCGCGCGAGCCGCGCCCTGTTTCGGTCAAGGCCACGCCAGCGCCTTTGCTCTGACTGTGCTCGGCTGTCATTCGATGCGCGGCGAATGAAGGCTATCCAGGCTCGAACGCTATGGCGACGCCATGCGCGGCGCTCGCCGGCACGACCAGGCGGGTGCCGATATGCTGATAGGGAACCCCGCCGGCGTCGAGATGCACGGCGACGTAGCGCACGTCCGCAACCCGGATGGCGAAGGCGACGAGCTCCGTGCGCTGCGGGTCGATTTCGACGGAGCCGTAAAGCTCCGCCGCATCGTCGGCCGTCACCACGTCGATCCGACCCCGCGCGAGCGCGAGCGACAGGTCGTGCCCCTGCGGCCGCGTCGCGGCCGTCGCGGCGAAGCGCTCGAGGAAGCTTTGATGCACCTCCGGCGCCGGGGCGGCCAGCACCACGGCCGAGACGTCTTCGGCGCCGTTGGCGTGCTGCTGCAAGGCAGGGCTCCAGAAATTCTCCGGATGGTGGTGCTGGCAGACGAAGAAGCCCGCGTCCGGCGCCTGCGTGTCGCGCGCGAAGGCGAGCGTGAAGGCGACCTCGGTCTCCGCGCCGTCGGCGCGCCGGCCGCGCCGACGGAAGAAGAAGGGCTCGAAATCGCCGATGCCGGCTTGTGCGAAGGCCGCCGCGTCCGCCTTCGCGTCATTGGTGCCGAGCACCAGCATGGCGAGGCCTTCGCGGCGGGCGAGATAGGCGCGCACGAAGGCGCCGAAGCTGAACGCGCGCGGCGCATGCACCGGGATGTCGGCCCCCTCGCCGACTGCGATCAGCTCGATATAGCTGCTGGCGAGCTGGACGAGGCGGTTCTCCGTGCCCCAGGGATGGCGGTTGGGCGTGCCGACGCGAAAGCCGAGCCGCTCGTAAAGGTCGGCCGCGCCGTCGAGATCGCGGACGGCGACGACGAGATGGTCGATGCGGCGTGCCATGGGCCCCTCTCGCGCTTCCGGGCAAGGCGATTACGGCAGCGCGGATAATACCGCCAGGCACCGGCAAGCGGCACGTTGCGAACGCGCCGGCGGCATCCGCTTCGCCGCACTATGCCCTATGTCCGGCTGAAGATGCCGGTGACGACCGATGCGACCGCGCCGGCCAGCAGCCCGTCTTCGACGGCGACCTCCGGCCAGTCCGGGAAAACGAACCACCAGAGCGCCAACGTTCCGACCGCCAGCGCGGCGCCGTAGAGAGCTGTGAATTTCGGGTCCATGCCCATCAGCTTAAGGCCTGCTGCGCGGGGCGCAATCGCCGGAATCCGGCGATCACACCAATCTCGACTGCTCCACCGCCGCGCCGACGAAGCTGCGGAACAGCGGGTGCGGGTCGAACGGGCGCGACTTGAGCTCCGGGTGGAACTGCACGCCGACGAACCAGGGATGGTCGGCATATTCGACGATCTCGGGCAGCAGGCCGTCCGGCGACAGGCCCGAGAAGATCATGCCCTTGTCCTCGAGGCGGTCGCGATAACCCATGTTGACCTCGTAGCGGTGGCGGTGGCGCTCCGAGATGTCGGTGCTGCCGTAGATCTCCGCCACCTTGCTGCCCTGCCGCAGGCGCGCCGGATAGGCGCCGAGACGCATGGTGCCGCCGAGATCGCCGTTGGCGGCGCGCGTTTCGAGCTCGTTGCCCTTCAGCCACTCGGTCAGCAGGCCGACGACCGGCTCCGGGGTCGGGCCGAATTCAGTCGAGTTGGCATCCTTGATCCCGGCCAGCGAGCGCGCCGCCTCGATGACCGCCATCTGCATGCCGAAGCAGATGCCGAAATACGGGATCTTGCGCTCGCGCGCGTAGCGCACCGCCTGGATCTTGCCCTCGGCGCCGCGCTGGCCGAAGCCGCCCGGCACGAGGATGCCGTTGACGCCTTCGAGGAACGGCGCCGGATCCTCGCGCTCGAACACCTCGCTCTCGATCCACTCGAGATTGACCTTGACCTTGTTGGCGATGCCGCCGTGGTGCAGCGACTCGATCAGCGACTTATAGGCGTCCTTGAGGCCGGTATATTTGCCGACCACGGCGATCGTGACGTCGCCCTCGGGATCCTTGACCCGCTTGGAGATGGTCTGCCAGCGCGACAGGTCGGGCGCCGGCGCGCCGCGCTCGCCGAAGGCGGCCAGCACCTCGTCGTCGAGGCCGGCGGCATGATAGGCAAGCGGCACGTCGTAGATCGAGGCGGCGTCGCGCGCCTCGATGACGGCGCTTTCGCGCACGTTGCAGAACAGGCCCAGCTTGCGCCGCTCCTCGCGCGGGATCTCGCGGTCGGTGCGGCACAAGAGGATGTCGGGCTGGATCCCGATCGAGCGCAGCTCCGCCACCGAATGCTGCGTCGGCTTGGTCTTGAGCTCGCCCGCCGAGGGAATGAAGGGCAGCAGCGTCAGGTGGATGTAGATGGCGCTGTCGCGCGGCAGCTCGTTGCCGAGCTGGCGGATGGCCTCGAAGAACGGCAGCCCTTCGATGTCGCCGACCGTGCCGCCGATCTCGACGAGCACGAAGTCGTAGCCCTCGTTGCCCGAGAGCACGAACTCCTTGATGGCATTGGTGACGTGCGGAATGACCTGGATGGTCGCGCCGAGATAGTCGCCGCGCCGCTCCTTGGTGATGATGTCGAGATAGATGCGGCCCGTCGTGATGTTGTCGTGCCGGCTCGCGGGCACGCCGGTGAAGCGCTCGTAATGGCCGAGATCAAGGTCGGTCTCGGCGCCGTCGTCGGTGACGAACACCTCCCCGTGCTGATACGGGCTCATCGTCCCGGGATCGACGTTGAGGTAAGGGTCGAGCTTGCGCAGGCGGACCTTGTAGCCGCGCGCCTGCAGCAGCGCGCCGAGAGCCGCCGAGGCGAGCCCCTTGCCGAGCGAGGACACCACGCCGCCGGTGATGAAGATATACCGCGTCATGGACCTCGCCCCTTAAAGGAGGCCGGAGGCTCACGGAAGAGCGAAGGCAACACTGCGTCTCCCATCCACAAAAAGAGAGGGCCGGTGTCCCGGCCCTCGTTCATCGCCTCAGCGCGACTGAGGCACCGCCGGCGCGGCCGGCGCGGGCGCCTCCGGAGCCGGCGCCGGCGCCTGGGCGCCGCCGCCTCCGCCTTGCATGCGCTGCAGCTGGTCGAGGACATCGCCCCCCTGCCCGGCCGACGGCGCCGTTTGGCCGGCCGGCGCGCCAGGGGCGGTCGTGTCGAAGATCGAGCGCGGCGCGCGGGTCCAGCTGCCCAGGATCGACAAGGCCAGGCTGGTCAGGAAGAAGATCGTGGCCAGGATCGCCGTCGCCTTGGTCAGCGCGTTGGCCTGGCCGCGGCCGGTCATGAAGCCCGACACGCCGCCTCCGCCGCCGAGCCCGAGGCCGCCTTCCGAGCGCTGCAGCAGCACGACCCCGATCAGCGCCAGGACGATCAGCAGGTGAACGACGATAAGGACGGTTTGCATCTGACCAAAACCTCAAAGCGGCCGGGCCAGGGGCCGGCCGCTCTCGCATCTTCAATTGGCGGCGGCGTGTAACATAGCTGGTGTGGCGGATCAAAGGCCGCAACCCGCCGCGGGTGGTCGCATCTGGCCGTGTCATTCCGGGGCTCGCCGCAGGCGAGAGCCCGGAACCTACGACTGGCTGCAACGGTGTGATCCGCGTCGCACCCGGTCGTAGGTTCCAGGTTCGGCCCTTCGGGCCGCCCCGGAATGACACAATAGTCGTTGCGTCACCCCAGGTAAGCGCCGGCGATGGCGAGGAAATCGGCCGCGACCAGGCTGGCGCCGCCGACCAGCGCGCCGTCGACATTGGCGACCGAGAGGAGCTCCCTGGCGTTCGAGGGCTTGACCGAGCCGCCGTATAGGATGCGCACCCTGTTCTGATGCGTCTTGCCGACGAGGCGCTTGAGCTCCTCGCGGATCAGGGCATGCACCTCGGCGACGTCGGCCGGGGTCGGGGTCAGCCCGGTGCCGATGGCCCAGACCGGCTCGTAGGCGACGACCAGGTGGCTCTCCGTCGCCTCGTCCGGCACGGAGCCGCGCAGCTGCCGGCGCACGACGGCGAGCGTCTTGCCGGCTTCGCGCTCCTGCTGCGTCTCGCCGACGCAGACGATGGCGGTCAGCCCCGCCCGCCGCGCCGCCTCGGCCTTGGCGCGCACGTCGGCGTCCTTCTCGCCGTGGAGCTGGCGCCGTTCCGAATGGCCGACGATGACGTGGCTGGCGCCGAGGTCGGCGAGCATCTCGGCCGAGATGTCGCCGGTATAGGCGCCCGATTCCTGGGCGTGGCAGTCCTGCCCGCCGATGGCGACATGCGAGCCGAGGGCGACATGGGCGAAGGTGTGGACCAGCGTCGCCGGCGGGCAGACGAGCAGGTCGACCTTGCCCTTGAGCCCCGGGGTGTAGCCCTCGCGGATCTCGCCGAGCACCTTCGCCGACGCCATCCGTCCGTTCATTTTCCAGTTGCCGGCGACCAGCGGACGCGGCCGATCAACGCTCATGACCATCTCTCCCTCGGCAAGGCTCGTGGAGCCGGGACCGCCGCGGCGCGTCGGCCCCGCCCTGCTCTCTCGCGATCGCATGATGCCGGATGACATCCCGGACAGGCTTTTCGGTGAGCGCCCGCCCCGGCTTTGTTCCGGGCGGGCGACGCCGGCCATGCGCTAGCAGAGAGGGACAAGCGCGACAATGCGCACGGACCACCCCGGGCGGTTTCCAGCCGCCCGGCCTTCCCCCGGATGGGATGTTGGGTTATCCGCGAGGCGAAGGACAAACGGATCATGCTGCAGGGAATCAACAGGATCGGCCGAAGCTGGGTCGGCAAAATCGTCGTCGCCGTGCTGTTCGGCTTCCTGATCATCAGTTTCGCGATCTGGGGCATCGGCGACATCTTCCGCGGCGCGGTGCGCACCGATGTCGCCAAGGTCGGCGGCACCGCCGTCTCCGCCGAGGCCTACCGCAACGCCTATCAGGGCGAGATCCAGCGGCTGGCGCGGCAGACGCGGCAGAGCATCACGCTCGAGCGGGCGCGGGCGCTCGGCATCGACGCGCAGGTGCTCGGACGGCTGATCACCGAAGCGACGCTCGACCAGAAGGCGCGGAGCCTCGGCCTCGGCGTGTCCGACCAGCTGGTCGTCAGGACGATCAGCGAGGACCCGAATTTCCAGAACGCGAACGGCCAGTTCGACCGCGCGCGCTTCGAGGAGGTGCTGTTCTCGAATCAGCTCAACGAAGCCGGCTACGTGCGCGAGCAGCGCGCCACGATCGCGCGCCTGCAGCTCGCCGAGGCGATCAGCGGCGCGCTGCCGGTGCCCCTCGCGCTGCGCGAGGCGATCCATCGCTTCAGCAACGAGCGCCGTTCGGCGGCCTACCTGACCTTGCCGGCGAGCACGGCCGGAGAGATCGCCGCCCCCACCGAGGACCAGCTCAAAAGCTTCTACGAGGAGCGCAAGAATGCGTTCCGCGCCCCCGAATACCGCACGATCCACGTGGTGAGCGTCACGCCCGAGACGCTGGCCAAGCCCGAATCGGTTTCCGATGACGACGCGCGGCAGCGTTACGAGCAGCTCAAGGGCAGCCGCTTCGGCACGCCGGAAAAGCGCACCATCCAGCAGATCCTCTTCCCCACCATGGAGCAGGCCGAAGCGGCCTCGAAACGCCTCAAGGAAGGCGCCAGCTTCGAGGCGCTCGCGAGCGAGAACAACGTCGATGCCAAGAGCCTCGAGCTCGGCACCTTCGCCAGGAGCGAGATGTTCGACGCGGCGGTCGCGGACGCGGCCTTCGCGCTTCAGGAAGGCGCGGCGAGCGAGCCGATCCAGGGGCGCTTCGGCAACGTGATCGTGCGCGTCACGAAGGTGCAGCCGGAGAGCGTGCGGCCATTCGAGGAAGTCGCCGACGAGGTCAAGCGCGATCTCGCCACGGAGCGCTCGCGCAACGAGATCGACACCCTGCACGACGCGGTCGAGGATATGCGCGCCTCGGCGCGGCCGCTCGCCGAGATCGCGAAGGAAAAAGGGCTGCCCCTGGTCACGCTGACCTCCATCGACCGCACCGGCCGCGACAAGAGCGGCGCGCCGGTCCAGGACGTGCCCGAGCGCGACGCTCTCCTCAACGCGGCGTTCAACTCGGATGTCGGCGCCGACAACGAGGCCCTGCGCACGCGCAACGGCGGCTACGTCTGGTTCGACGTGACCGGCGTCGAGCCGGCGCGCGACAAGCCTCTCGACGAGATCCGCGACAGCGTCGCGGCGCAATGGCGCTCCGACCAGATCGCCAGGCAGCTCGCCGACAAGGCGCGGGCGATCGTCGAGCGTCTCGACAAGGGCGAGCCGCTGGAAGCGATCGCCGGCGAGCTCGGCCTCAAGGCAGAGACCGCGAGCGACCTCGCCCGCTCGACGTCCAGGGACAATCTGCCCGTCGACGTGGTGAACCGCATCTTCTCCGTGCCGGTCGGCAAGGCGGCGAGCGCTGCCCCGAACGACGAGACGCGGGTGGTGTTCAAGGTCACGGGCGCCACCTTGCCGCCCTTCGTCACGAGCACCAGCGAGGCGGGCCGCATCGAGGACCAGCTGCGCATCATGCTCGGCGACGATCTGCTCACGCAGTACATCGCCCAGCTCCAGAAGGACATCGGCGTCTCGATCTCCGAGCCGAACATGCGCCGGGCCCTCGGCGGCGGCGAATCGTAGATCCGTGCTCGTCGATCCCGGCTACGACGACGTCGCGCGCCAGCTCGAGGCCGGCCGGCCTTGCGTGCTGCGCGCGCGGCTCGTGGCCGATCTGGAGACGCCGGTCGCCGCATTCCTCAAGCTGCGCCACGGCCGCGAAGGCGCTGCCTTCCTCCTGGAGTCGGTCGAAGGCGGCGCCGTGCGCGGCCGCTATTCGATGATCGGCCTCGAGCCCGATCTGGTCTGGCGCTGCCAGGACGGCGCCGCCGAGATCAGCCGCGCCTCGCGCGACGGCAAGGGCGCGTTCGTGCGCGACGAGCGCCCGCCCCTGGACAGCCTGCGCGCGCTGATCGCCGAGAGCACCATCGCCCTGGCCGACGAGCTGCCGCCGATGTCGGCCGGCCTGTTCGGCTATCTCGGCTACGACATGGTGCGGCTGATGGAGCGCCTGCCGGCGGCCAATCCCGACGCGCTCGGCGTGCCCGACGCGATCTTCGTGCGCCCGACGGTGATGGTCGTGTTCGACGCCGTGCGCGACGAGATCTCGCTGATCACGCCGATCCGGCCGCAGGCCGGCGTCACCGCCAAGGCCGCCTACGAAACCGCGCTGGCGCGTCTCGAGACGATCATGTGGGCGCTGGAGCGGCCGCTGCCGGTCGAGGACCGCACCGATCCGCGCGACATCCGCTTCGAGGAGCAGCGCTCGAACACGAGCCCGGCGGAATTCGAGGCGATGGTCGACCGCGCCAAGGAATACATCCGCGCGGGCGACGTATTCCAGGTGGTGCTCTCGCAGCGTTTCGAGGCGCCCTTCCCGCTGCCGCCCTTCACGCTCTACCGCTCCCTGCGCCGGGTCAATCCGGCGCCGTTCCTCTGCTATCTCGACTTCAACGACTTCCAGATCGTCTGCTCGAGCCCGGAGATCCTGGTGCGCGTGCGCGATCACAAGGTGACCATCCGGCCGATCGCCGGCACGCGGCCGCGCGGCGCCACGCCGGCGGACGACCGCCGCCTTGCCGACGAGCTCCTCGCCGATCCGAAGGAGCGCGCCGAGCACCTGATGCTGCTCGACCTCGGACGCAACGACGCCGGCCGCGTCTCGAGCGTCGGCTCGGTCGAGGTCACCGACAGCTTCTTCCTCGAATATTACAGCCAGGTGATGCACATCGTCTCGAATGTCGAGGGCCGGCTCGATCCGCGCTTCGACGCGCTCGACGCGCTCGTCGCCGGCTTCCCGGCCGGCACGGTCTCGGGCGCGCCGAAGGTGCGCGCCATGGAGATCATCGACGAACTGGAGAAGGACAAGCGCGGCCCCTATGCCGGCTGCATCGGCTATTTCGGCGCCAACGGCGAGATGGATACCTGCATCGTGCTGCGCACGGCGGTGGTCAAGGACGGGCGCATGGCCGTGCAGGCGGGCGCCGGCATCGTCTACGATTCCGACCCGGCCTCCGAGCAGCAGGAATGCATCAACAAGGCCAAAGCCCTGTTTCGCGCCGCCGAGGAGGCCGTGCGCTTCGCCAGCCGCGCCCAGCGCGGGCAATAGCATGAGCCGGCGAAGTGGGCGCCACGGTCGCCCGCTTCTGACTCGACGTGGGTTCTGGCTCGCCGCCTTATTGGCGGCGGTGTTGTCGCTTGCTGCGTTGAACGGCGCCAACTTGATGAACTCGTGTCGTGCTGAAGATCAAATTCACGACCGAGCTCAAGCAGTGTGGTTCGCAAAAAAGATGTGGCGGTCTGAGCCCCGGAATTCCCTCGTCGAAGACGCTATGCAGCTGGAGTCGTTCGAGAACGGCTGGCGTCAGGACTTGATCGTGAACGGCACGGGATGGCTTGTCGGACTCACCACCAACGATCCTCCCGCCTGGAGCGTGAATTACAGGCTGCAGGACGAAACCAAGCAAGTCGCGCTATTCGCAATTTTCACAAAATGCGGGCGGCTGCTCGACAGCGGCGCGATGGGATACCCACGCTAGCACTCGCCACGTCGACAATGCCGTCATGCAGCTCTTTGCTTTGGTGACGTCCCGCTGATGACGTGCGCCTCCCACCAGGCGCCAATGCAGTCGGCAACATGCTCAGCGACATCGGCGGGGATGTCCGGGAACGCGAGCCGCACGACGTAGCGCTCGCCGCCTGGATCGGGAAAGCCGTCGAGCGCGCAGAAATCGAAGCCGAAGCTGCCGGCGTGGCGCACCGGCAGCGCGTCACCGCGCAAGTCTGCCGCGAGCCGCGCCGCGATCTGCTTTGCACGGTCCAGTTCCCAGCTCTGGGCCGGGTGCAGCAGCGCGTAGAGCCCATGCTGATAGCGCGTGACGCGCACGCCCGCGGCACGCAGGCGGCGGATCATGCGCCGGCCGTTGCGGATCAGCGCCGCCGTGCGCTGCACGCTCAGCGTTTCGTAGCGCGCGCCTCCGGCAAAAGGCGGAAAATGCGCAGGCACGGGCGCCGCCCCGAGCAGACGGATGGCGTCGCGCGTCTCGTGCGCCAGCCGCTCGAGCAAGCGTGATGTGGGGGCGCGCAGCGGGGCGACGAAAACGGTCGAGCCAAGGCGGCCGTATTCGACGCCGAGCAATTCGAGCTTGGCGTGGCTTCGCACGAGCACCAGCGGAACGCCGCTGTCATCCGCCCAGCCCAGGATCCTGCGGATCCGGCCCGACGCCGGCGACAGGCACGTGGTGTCGAAGACCACGAGATCCAGTCGCCCGGAAGCGGCAACGAGATCGCGCGGCAGGAGGCTGCCGCCAACCGACGAGTCGACGAGCAGCACGCGCCGCCGCCCGCTGTCCTCCGGCTTCGCCACGGGGACGGCTGCGGCGCGTTCGACGGCGATGTCCGGCGCGTCATTGGCGACGAGCTGCAGCGTTTCGTTATAGGCGCCCTGCGGCACGAGGAGGCTCGCGCCTGGCGCCGTGCGGCGAAGCGACAGGAGCAGCGTCGCGAGGGCCGACATGCCGCAGGCGGAATAGATCGTGTCGACGACGCGGCCGGTGCCGCCCGCCAGGGCGCGGTAGATCGCCGGGGCGCGCACCACGAGGTCGGCGCGCTGATATTCGTAACGCCAGGCGAACGGGCCGGCGCGCCGCCATCTCGGGCCGTCCCAGCTGGTTTCGGTCGCCGCCCAGTCGTCGAGCGCCCGCTCCGCCTTGACGGCCGCGGCCAGCCGGAATTTTTGCGCGATCACCTCCTCGAGCGAGCGCAGCGGAGGCGCGTCCTGCGGCTGCGACAGACAGGCTGCGATGACATCGAGTTCCTCCTTCTTCCGCCGCAGATAGCTCGCGTCCGTCTCCATGCACCGTTACTCGTCACGCGCCCGCCGGGCTAACGCACGAGCCGGCCGATGTATCCCGGACAAGGGGCACGGCCGCAGGAACAAGGTCCCAGCGGAGGCGACGCCGCGATCCGCCGCGCTTCGCGAGCCGCCTCGTGGAACGTGCAGAAATAACCATATACACCCTAGGATTGAACGACTCTAGATATCAGCAAAATACTGCGGGCCGGCACGGCCGCTTGATGTCAGCAAAATACTGCGGGCCGGGCCTTCGGCCGCGCCGGCCGAGTTGTAAGCACGGCGCCAAATTCCAGCAAAATACTGAAGGCCAACCCTGCGCGGCCCCGGCCGACTTGCCGCCTTGACCCGCCGCCCCGCCCGCGCGAAACCGAAGGCCGTCCTTGCCGGCAAATCACATGTCCCGAGTCCTGATCATCGACAATTACGACTCCTTCACCTGGAACCTGGTGCACCTGATCGGGCCCCTGGCCGGGTCGGTCGAGGTCGTGCGCAACGACCGGACGACGCCGGCGGCGGTGATGGCCGAGGCGCCGGACGCGATCGTGCTGTCGCCAGGGCCGTGCACGCCGGACGACGCCGGCATCTGCCTGGAATTGATCGAGAAAGCCGGACCGTCGATCCCGATCCTCGGCGTATGCCTCGGCCACCAGGCCATCGGCCAGGCTTTTGGCGGCCAGGTGGTGCGGGCGCCGGTGCCCATGCATGGCAAGGTCTCGGATATCTGCCACGCGGGCCGGGCCATCTTCCACGGCATCAACGGGCCCTTCCAGGCGACGCGCTACCATTCCCTGGTGGTCGAGCGAGACAGCTGCCCGCCGGCCTTCGAGGTCACCGCCGAGACGCGGGACGGCCTGATCATGGGCCTGTCGCACAAGACCCTGCCGATCCACGGGGTCCAGTTCCACCCGGAGAGCATCCGGTCGGACAACGGCGCCGTGCTGGTGCGCAACTTCCTCGACCTCGCCGAGCGCTGGAACCGCGCCAAGCGTGACAACCACGCCGCCGCCGTGCATTGACAGGGGCATGGACACGTTCAAGCCCTATCTCGCCAAGGTGGCGACCGGCGCCGCGCTGAGCCGGGACGAAGCTCGCGACGCCTTCGACATGCTGCTGTCGGGCGAGGTCACGCCGGCCCAGGCGGGCGGCTTCCTGATGGCCCTGCGGGTGCGCGGCGAGGCCCTCGACGAGATCATCGGCGCCGTCTCGGCCATGCGCCAGCGCATGCTGCCGGTCGAAGCGCCCGAGACGGCCATCGACATCGTCGGCACCGGCGGCGACCAGTCGGGCAGCTACAACATCTCGACCGTGGCGGCGATGATCGTCGCCGGTTGCGGCATCCCGGTCGCCAAGCACGGCAACCGCGCCGCCTCGTCGCGGTCCGGCGCCGCCGACGTTCTGGCGGCGCTCGGCGTGAAGATCGGGCTCGACCCGGCGGACCTGTCGCGCTGCCTCAAGGAAGCGGGCCTCTGCTTCATGTTCGCGCAGACGCACCACGCTTCGATGCGCCACGTGGCGCCGGTGCGGGTCGAACTCGGCACGCGCACCCTGTTCAACCTGCTCGGCCCTTTGTCCAACCCGGCCGGCGTGCCGCGCCAGCTCCTCGGCGTGCCCTCGACCATCTGGCTCGAGCCGCTCACGCAGGCCCTGAAGGAGCTGGGCTCGCGCCGCGTCTGGGCGGTGCACGGCTCCGACGGCCTCGACGAGGTCACCACCACCGGCCCGACGACGGTCGTCGCCCTGGAAAACGGCGCGGTGCGCCAGTTCACCATCACGCCGGAGGATGTCGGTCTCGCCCGCGCCAGGCCGGAGGACCTCAAGGGCGGCGAGCCGGCCCATAACGCGCAGCAGCTGCGCGCCGTGCTCGAGGGCGCGCGCACGCCTTATCGCGACGTGGCGGTATTCAACGCCGCCGCGGCGCTGGTCGTCGCCGAGCAGGCGCGCGACCTGCGCGAGGGCGTGCAGCGGGCGGCGCAGGCGCTCGATTCGGGCGCGGCCAAGGGCGTCCTCGACAGGCTGATCGCCGCGTCGAACCGGTGAGCCATGGCCGACATCCTCACCCGCATCGAAGCCTATAAGCGCGAGGAGATCGCCAGGGCCAAGAGCGCGATCCCGCAGGCGGCGATCGAGCGGCGCGCGGCCGAGGCGGCGCCGCCGCGCGGCTTCGCGGCCGCCATCGAGCGGCACGTAAACGAGGGGCGCCCGGCGCTGATCGCCGAGATCAAGAAGGCCAGCCCGTCCAAGGGGCTGATCCGGGCCGACTTCGATCCGCCGGCGCTGGCGCGCGCCTATGCCGAGGGCGGCGCCACCTGCCTGTCCGTCCTGACCGACGCGCCATCCTTCCAGGGCCGGCCCGAATTCCTGACGCAGGCCCGGCAGGCATCCGGCCTGCCGGCGCTGCGCAAGGATTTCATGTTCGAGCCCTACCAGGTCTTCGAGGCGCGGGCCTGGGGCGCCGACTGCATCCTCGTGATCATGGCGAGCGTGACCGACGCGGAGGCGCGCGCGCTGGTCGAGACCGCGCACCGGCTCGGCATGGACGTGCTGGCCGAGGTGCATGACGAGGCCGAGCTCGAGCGCGCGCTGCCGCTCGGCACCAAGCTCGTCGGCATCAACAACCGCGACCTGCGCAGCTTCGAGGTGTCGCTCGGCGTCTCCGAACGGCTGGCGCCGCGCGTGCCCGAGGATCGCATCGTCGTCGGCGAAAGCGGCATCTTCACCGCGGCCGACATCGAGCGCCTGGCGCGCGCCGGCATCCGCACCTTCCTGATCGGCGAGAGCCTGATGCGCCAGGCCGACGTGGCCGCGGCGACGCGCCGGCTTCTGTTCGGCCAGACGGCAGCCGCCCCATGAGCCGCCTCAGCCATCTCGACGCGGCCGGCAAGGCCAACATGGTCGACGTCTCCGACAAGGACGTCACCGAACGTATTGCCGCCGCCGAAGGCCAGGTGGTGATGCAGGCGGAGACGATGCGCATCATCCGCGAGGGTGACGCGAAAAAAGGCGACGTGCTCGGCACCGCCCGGCTGGCCGGGGTCATGGCGGCGAAACGAACCCACGAGCTGATTCCCCTCTGCCATCCTCTGCTCGTGACGGGCATCCGGGTTGACTGCGAGATCGACGACTCGCTGCCCGGCGTGCGCGTCAGCGCAGAGGTCAAGGTGTCCGGGCAGACCGGCGTCGAGATGGAGGCGCTGACCGCCGTCTCGGTCGCCTGCCTGACCATCTACGACATGGTCAAAGCCGTCGACCGCGGCATGCGCATCGAAGGCATCCGGCTCGTCGCCAAGCGCGGCGGGCGCTCGGGGAGCTACGAGGCGCGCGACAAGGCCAGGGGAAAGGCAAAGGACGCATGAGCCTGCTTCCCGTCGAGGAAGCGCTGTCGCGGGTGCTGGCGAGCGTGCGCGCCCCGCTCCCGGCGGAAGAGGTCGCCATCGAGTCCGCGGCCGGCCGCACCCTGGCGACGGATCTCGCCGCCCTGCGCACGCAGCCGCCTTTCGCCGCGTCCGCGATGGACGGCTACGCGGTGCGCGCCGAGGACGTCGCGCAGGCGCCTGTCACCTTGCGGGTCACCGGCGCGAGCATCGCCGGCCGCGGCTTTTCCGGCCGCGTCACGCCCGGCGAGGCGGTGCGCATCTTCACCGGCGCGCCGATGCCGGCCGGCGCCGACACGGTCGTCATCCAGGAGAACACGACGGCAGGCGCCGGCGACGTCACGGTGCTGGAAGGCGCACCGCCGGGACGCTTCGTGCGGCCCGCCGGCCTCGACTTCACGGCCGGCACGCCGCTTCTGTTCGCCGGAGAGCGGCTCGACGCGCGCCGGCTCGCCCTCGCCGCCGCCATGGGCCACGCCCGGCTGCCGGTCCGCCGCAAGCCGCTCGTCGCCATCCTGGCGACCGGCGACGAGCTCGTCCGCCCGGGCGAGCCGGCCGGCCCCGATCAGATCGTCGCCTCCAATCCCTTCGCCGTCGCCGCGCTGGTCGCACGCGCCGGCGCCGAGCCGCTCGATCTCGGCATCGCCCGCGACAGTTTCGAGGATCTGGAGCGCAGCATCGTCGCGGCGCGCGACAGCGGCGCCGATCTTCTCGTCACGCTCGGCGGCGCCTCGGTCGGCGAGCACGACCTCGTGCAATCGGCGCTGACGCGCCAGGGCATGGAGCTCGGTTTCTGGCGTGTCGCGCTGCGGCCCGGCAAGCCGCTCATGCACGGCCGCGTCGGGTCGATGCTGCTGCTCGGCCTGCCCGGCAACCCGGTGTCCTCGACCGTGTGCGGGGTGCTGTTCGTGGTGCCGCTGATCCGGGCCCTGCTCGGCGATCCGTCGGCCGGCGCCGACCCCGCCGAGGCGGCGGCGCTGGGGGCGCCGCTCGGCGCCAATGACGGCCGCCAGGATTATCTGCGTGCGACGCTCGAGCCGCGCAGCGACGGCCCGCCGGTCGTGACTGCCCTCCCGGTCCAGGATTCGTCGATGCTGGCAGTCCTGGCACAGGCCGACGCGCTGATCGTGCGGCCGCCGCATGCGCGGGCGGCCGCCGCCGGCGACCTCTGCCCGATCATCCGGCTCGACCGCTTCGTGTAGATCCTGGAGCATGGTCCGTCATGCGGCTTGAAAGGATGTGGAGCGTGATCGATGCGATCTGACGCGATCCCAGTTTTTCGGCCAAGCGATGTCGGCTCGCCCGCGGCGTCAGAGGATGAAATCCGAGGCTGAGAGTTTTGACAGCGACTTGAGCGTGAGCTCGAAATCGACCCGGCGGTCGCCGTCGAGGTCGCCCTGGACGACGAGGTTGTCGCCGACGCGGCGGTAGCGCAGGTCGCCGGCGTCGCCGTCGAAGGCCGCCGTGCCGAGCCAGGCGAAGCGCTGGTTGCCGCCGCGACCGAGGTTGGCGTCGATGGTCGACAGATCGACCTTGTCCTGGCCGCGCGCGAAGTCGGCGATCACGTCGCGAGCTGCGCCCATGCCGGCCTGCGCAATCGAATCGAAATCCAACACGTCGCGGCCGCTGCCGCCGACAAGGACGTCGCGCCCACCGCCGCCGACAAGGATGTCGCGGCCCCACTCCCCTGCAAGGTAATCGTTGCCGTCACCGCCCCACAGCCGGTCGTCACCGGCGCCGCCGAAGAGGCGGTCATTGCCGGCCTCGCCCAACAAACGGTCGCTGCCGTTGCCGGTGCGCAGCGTGTCGTCGCCGGGGCCGCCGTAAAACGTGTCCGCGCCCGTCGAGCCGGTCAGCACGTCGTGGCCCTTGCCGCCGTAGGCAAGGCCGGCCCAACGGAAATTGTCGTCCCCGATCGAGGCCGAGCGCGCGCCGTTCACCACCATGAATTGATGCGCGTCAGTTTGGGCGATCACCGCCTCGAGGCTGGGATAGTCGTAGATGCCGTCGCGGATGCGGTAGCCGCCATTGGCGATGGCGCTGCGCACGGTCGCGTCGAAGCCGTCGATGTCGGCGCCAGCAGCGCGATCGTCGTCATAGAAGGACGCCATGCGCGCGAAGGGCGTGCCGGTCGCGACCTTGTCCAGCGTGGCGTCCGGCACGATCAGCGCGATGGTGGGGTCGAGCAGGATCGAGTGCCCCTCCGAGGCGACGAACAGCTGCGCGTGGTTGCCGACGGCACCGCCGTCCCAGCCGACGAAATTGATCGTGTGCGCGGGGAGATCGAACTGCTCCATCAGCCGCAGAACGAGCGTCACATAGAGCGAACAGGCCATCCTCGGCAGGGCGAGCAGGGTTTGCACGTCGAGCGCCGCGGCGCTGGCCGCGCCATAGGGCGTCAGGTCATAGGCTGCGACGGTGCAGAAGGCGCCGACAACCAGCGCCTCGGGCCGGCCGGCGAGGCCCGCGGCCTGCACGAACTCGTCGCGGCGCGCAGCAAAGACGGTCGCGATCTCCGGCGGAGCGGAGCGGATGAGCGACAAGTCCTGGGCCGACAGATACGCCATTCGTGAACGCCTCGACTGCCGCCCACCCAGTCCATAAGGCGAGCAGCCACGCGGTCAAGGCGTATGCGGCATGGACAGCGCCGGCAAGGCGGATGCCCGGGTGGCTCCGAGACGGTCAGCCCCTCCGCCGGGCCGCCCGGGCCCAACCGGCACGGCTCCCGGGCCCCTCCGCCGCGCCTGTGGGCGGAGCGCCCCTCGGCCTCCGATGTGGGTCGTTACTTCAGCCCGCCAAGTTTTGCTTGCGGAACACAGCGGGAACAGCTAACGTGTTCCCGCTTTGTTTTCAAACGCGCTTTCGCGCGAAAGGTGAGTCGGACCAGATGCTTACGCGCAAGCAGCACGAGTTGCTCAGGTTCATCCATGAGAGATTGCGTGAGTCGGGCATTCCGCCCTCCTTCGACGAGATGAAGGAAGCGCTCGACCTCAAGTCCAAGTCGGGCATCCATCGGCTGATCACGGCGCTCGAGGAACGCGGCTTTATCCGGCGCCTGCCGAATCGGGCGCGGGCTCTCGAGGTGATCCGTCTGCCAGAGTCGGCGTCCGGCGCGGCCCCGCGCGGCCGCTTCCAGCCGAGCGTCGTCGAGGGCGGCCTGGCGCGCCTCAAGCCCCCTGCCCCGCCGCCGCCGGCCGAGGATAATGCCCGCTCGACCTCGATCCCGGTCATGGGGCGGATCGCCGCCGGCACGCCGATCTCGGCGATCCAGAACCGCAGCCATTCGATCACCTTATCCCCCGACCTGCTCGGCGGCGGCGAGCATTATGCGCTCGAGGTGCGCGGCGATTCGATGATCGACGCCGGCATCCTCGACGGCGACCTCGTCGTGATTCGCCGGCAGGACACCGCCAATACCGGCGACATCATCGTGGCGCTGATCGACGAGGAGGAAGCAACCCTGAAGCGCTTCCGCCGGCGCGGTTCCTCGATCGCCCTCGAGGCCGCCAATCCGAGCCACGAGACGCGCGTCCTCGGGCCCGACCGCGTGAAGATCCAGGGCAAGCTCGTCAGCCTGGTGCGCCGCTACTGACGCCCCTATATAAGCCTTCCTCCCCAAGTGCCGCTGCAAGCGGCAGCGCGGAGGACAAGGGCGGCTCCAGAAAAGCACGGTAACCACAGCCGCTCTCGCAATCATGCGAGGGCGGTCGGCGCTTTTTTGACGTCGCGGTGGCCGGCTTGCTCTTCCGCTCACAGGTGACATGACTTAAGGGCATTCACCTTTCTACTCCCGTCTACCTCCTGCGGACGCAATGATACGCCTCGACAAAATCGGAAAACAGAACGGCAAGCAGATCCTCTTCATCGATGCCTCGGCGGCTCTCCAGAAAGGTGAGAAGGTCGGGCTCGTGGGCCCGAACGGAGCCGGCAAGACGACCCTGTTCCGCATGATCACCGGCGAGGAGCAGCCCGACGAAGGCCAGCTCGCGACCGATCGCGGCATCACCATCGGCTATTTCAGCCAGGATGTGGGCGAGATGGCGGGCCGCAGCGTCGTCTCCGAGGTGATGGACGGCGCCGGACCGGTGAGCGCGGTCGCCGCCGAGCTGAAGGAGCTCGAGGCCGCCCTGGCCGATCCGGAGCGCGCCGCTGACATGGACGCCATCGTCGAGCGCTACGGCGAGGTCCAGGCCCGTTTCCAGGAGCTCGACGGCTACGCGCTCGAAGGCCGTGCCTACGAGGTCCTGGCGGGCCTCGGCTTCAGCCAGGAGATGATGGAGGCGGACGTCGGCGCCCTGTCCGGCGGATGGAAGATGCGGGTGGCGCTCGCCCGCATCCTGCTGATGAAGCCGGACGTCATGCTGCTCGACGAGCCCAGCAACCACCTGGACCTGGAGAGCCTGATCTGGCTCGAGAATTTTCTGAAAGGATTTGATGGTGCGCTGCTGATGACCTCGCACGACCGCGAGTTCATGAACCGCATCGTCAACAAGATCGTCGAGATCGATGGCGGGACGCTGACGACCTATTCAGGCGACTATGCCTTCTACGAGCAGCAGCGCGCGCTCAATGAAAAGCAGCAGCAGGCCCAGTTCGAGCGCCAGCAGGCGATGCTCGCCAAGGAGATCAAGTTCATCGAGCGCTTCAAGGCGCGCGCCTCGCACGCCGCGCAAGTCCAGAGCCGCGTCAAGAAGCTCGACAAGATCGAACGCGTGGAGCCGCCCAGGCGCCGACAGAGCGTCGCCTTCGACTTCCCGCCGGCGCCGCGCTCGGGCGAGGATGTCGTCACCCTGAAGAATGTGCACAAGCAATACGGCCGCCGCAGCATCTATGCGGGGCTCGACTTCTCGGTGCGGCGCAAGGAGCGCTGGTGCGTGATGGGCGTTAATGGCGCCGGCAAGTCCACGCTTCTCAAACTGGTCGCGGGCTCCGCACAGCCGGATGACGGCACGGTGGCGGTCGGCGGAAGCGTGAAGCTGGGCTATTTCGCGCAGCACGCCATGGATCTCCTCGATGGCGACCGCACGGTTTTTGAGTATCTGGAAGACTCATTCCCGCAAGCCGGTCAGGGCTCGTTGCGCGCGCTCGCCGGCTGCTTCGGCTTTTCCGGCGACGACGTCGAGAAGCGATGCCGGGTGCTGTCGGGCGGGGAGAAGGCCCGGCTGGTGATGGCCAAGATGCTCTACGATCCGCCGAATTTCCTGGTCCTGGACGAGCCGACGAACCACCTCGACATGGCCACCAAGGAAATGCTGATCGCCGCTCTCGCCCGCTACGAAGGCACCATGCTCTTCGTCTCGCACGACCGGCATTTTCTTGCCGCCTTGTCCAACCGCGTGCTCGAGCTCACGCCCGAGGGCATTCACAAATACGGCGGGGGCTATACCGAATACGTGGCGCGCACGGGCCAGGAAGCGCCCGGCCTGCGGAGCTGAACGGCGCGCGAGCCTTGAGGCCTGTCATTTCAGAAACGCGTCAGGCATATCCCGCGAAAAGCCCTGTCCCCGGACGTGATCCGGGGAATGCCGTTCAAGGAGCGCGGAGCGGGACCGATTTGATCTGAAGCGGTCCCGTTCTACGCATCCTGGTTTCCTGCTTTTCCTGCCCTCGACCTCGGCCGCCTCGTCGAAGGCCGCTTCGTGCGAATGCGCAGAGCACCGCCTTCGAGATGGTCTATGTCGAACGCATCGGTCTTGCGTACAAGGTCGGTCAGCTTCCGGAAGCCGAACGTTCTCGGATCGAAGTCGGAGGCCAAATTCGCAAGCTGATTGCCCACCGCGCGCAGAGGCACCCAGCCGTCTTCAGTCTCCATCTGGGCAATAACCTTCTTGATGATGGGCGTTGCGGCACTGGGCGGGAGGAGCGGCTTCGTGCCAGATGTCGCATCCTGATCGTTTGCGACCGCACTGGGCAGCAGGTTTTCGGTATACACGAACCGTCGACATGCCTGCCGAAAACTCTCCGGCGTCTTCTGCTCTCCAAAACCGAACACGTCGATGCCATGCTCGCGGATGCGGGCGGCCAGGCGCGTGAAGTCGCTGTCAGAGGAAACCAGGCAAAAACCATCGAACCGCCCGGTATGAAGCAGGTCCATCGCGTCGATCACCAGAGCAATGTCGGACGCGTTCTTGCCCACCGTATAGGCAAACTGCTGCTGGGGTATGATGGCGTGTTTGGACAATTTGTCGGCCCAGGCCTTCGACCGGGGATTTGCAAAATCGCCATAGATCCGGCGAACACTCGCCTCTCCGATCTTGGCGATTTCCTCGAACAAACCGTCTGCGATCTTGGCTGAAGCATTGTCAGCATCGATGAGAACCGCGAGGCGCGGCGACCGGGCTTCAGAGGGCATGGGGTTCCGCTGTGGGTTAAGGCAAATCGAGGGGTAACATATCTCAATACCTCGATCCGCCCAGACCCTGCAGACTGGGCGAGCATCGGACTCGGCGGCTCGGAGACAACTCACGTCAAGGGGGCGCCGGCAGCGCTCTTCACCGTTGTGCTCAGCTCAAATGCCCCCACCCGACTGCTTCGCCTTCGAACAGCGGGACGATTTCGTCGTTGCCGACCTGGACGCGTCCTGCCGTGATGCCCTCACCTTCCGCGAACGTCATCATTTCGGTGTTCGCCGGCAGCCGGTAGAAGCGGGGCCCGTTCAGGGAGGCGAAGGCCTCGAAGCGATCCAATGCGTCCTCCTCGGCGAAGACTTTCAGGTAAGCCTGGATGGCGACGGGGGCGCTGAACACGCCGGCGCAGCCGCACGCTGCTTCCTTGAGAGTGCGAAGATGCGGAGCCGTGTCGGTCCCAAGGAAGAAGTTCGGCTCCCCGCTGGTTGCCGCTCCCCGCAACGCCAGCCTGTGGGGCTCGCGCTTCAGCACGGGGAGGCAATACATGTGCGGACGCAGCCCGCCCTGGAAGATCGCGTTTCGGTTATAGAGAAGGTGCTGGGGTGTGATCGTCGCGCCCATGCGGTCCTTGTAGGCGCGCACGACTTGGACGCCATCTGCGGTGGTGATGTGCTCTGCGACGACGCGCAGATCCGGAATGCGCTCCAGCGTCGGCACGAGCACCTCGTCGATGAAGCCTTTCTCGCGATCGAAGATGTCGACTTCAGGCCGCGTGATCTCGCCATGCGTGAGGAGAGGAATGCCGTTCTCGGCCATGGCCTCCAGCACCGGCATGATCGTTTCGATCGACGTGACGCCATGCGCCGAATTCGTGGTGGCGTGCGCCGGGTAGAGCTTGGCCGCGGTGAAGATGCCGGCGCGATGCCCCTGCACGAGGTCGGCAGGATCGGTGTCGTCGGTCAGGTAGCAGGTCATCAGCGGGGTGAAATTCACACCTGCTGGAATCACCCGCATGATGCGTCGCCGGTAATCCTCGGCCATGGCCGCCGTGGTCACGGGGGGCGTCAGGTTGGGCATGATGATGGCGCGTCCGAAGACGCGCGCCGTGAACGGAGCAACAGCCCGCAGCATGGCTCCGTCGCGGAAATGGACGTGCCAGTCGTCCGGCCGGCGGATGGTGATCGTGCGCATAGGGCTCCTGTAACGGCCCGGGCTCAAGGATGCCACCCCTGTTGATCACCCGTCGGACTGCGTGTCTGCCACCACCCGAGCTCAGTTTGGCTTCGCGCCGACGACTTCGCTGAACGGCATTTCGAACACGACCTCACCGGCCTCGTCGGTCACCTCGAACAGGCATGTGAGCCAGTTCACCTCCGCAGCGGGTTCGGCAAGCATCAGATCGCTGGCAGCGGCCTGCGCGGCTTCCCAGGCGTCATCGGGGTCACGAAAGTCCGCGCCGGAGTCGTCGTGCACGTCCTGCCCGTGACAGCGCAGGTGAAAAAAATAACGGGGCATGACGGCACCTGCTGAATCTGGAACGAACGTCGCGAATGGGAGCGAGCAATATCGCGAACCCTACGTAAGAATGCGGCGCAACGTCGAGCAGTCGGGCTCGCTACTGGTACAGCCGCGGCTCGAGATTTTCCATACTCGGCTCGGGCGGCATTGCTGGCGTCTCGCGCGGTTCTGGCGCACGCACCTGGCTGGATCGTGCCGGAGCGGAGCGACGCAACCACGGCCGCGCCTCGCCTGCGGCGCGCGTGGCGATGATCTCGTGGCCCGACGGCGTAAAACGGAGCGCGGTAGCCCCGTGCAGGTCGAGGAAGCGCCGGTCGAGCAGCAGCGGCGGCTTGCACGTCGCCGGCGCCGGCAGACGCGAGATGACGAGGGCGGCGCGGCGGCAATCCTCGGCGAAAGCGCGCCGGTCGGTCACGAGCGCGACCATGCGCCCGTCGGCGAGCGCCGCCACGCAGCCGAGTTGATCGCAGCGCGCGCCGGCACGCAGGCCGACGTCGTCGGGCTTGCGGCCGTCGCCCTCGGCTTTCAGCCACTGGTCGACCACGAAGGCCGGGGTGCGCCCGATCATGACGAGCCGCCGGGTCGCCGCACGGACCGCGGCGCCGCCGCCGTCGCGGTCGACGTAAATATCGAAGCGCATCGGCGTGGCCGCCAGCCACAGGCCGGCGGCTGCCGGAAGCAGCGCGGCAAGACGCAGCGGCGAGACGAGGATCGTGATGGTTACGAGCCCCAGGGCCATGAGTGCCAGCGCCTGCACGGGGAAGGCCGGGACGACGATGGTCGAGCCGGCGAACTCGCTCACCCATTGCGAGACGCCAAGCACCTTTGCCACGGCAAAGCCCATCAGCTCCCAGACGGGCCGGTCGAGGCCGAATGGGAAGGCCAGCATCGCCACGACGGCACACGGCATCACCACCAGCGAGACGAGCGGAACCGCGAGCGCATTGCCGATCAACCCGAACGGATTGACCGTGTGAAAGTGGTAGCTGCCGAACGGCCCGGTCGCGAGCGTGGCCACAAGGGTTGTGGCGAGCAGCGCGGCGCCGGCCACGACCGCCCAGCGCACCGACCGGTGCACCAACCCGCCCGGTTCGGCCGCGGGCAGGCGGCTGTGTGCCCATTCCGCGGACGCGATCAGCGCCGCCACCGCCGCATAGGACATCTGGAAGCTCGGACCGAGCAGCGCCTCGGGCTCGCGCGCCAGCACGATCAGCGCCGAGAGCGCCAGGTTGCGCATGGTCAGCGCGGGCCGGTCGACGAGAATCGCGCCGAGCATCACCAGCGTCATGACCAGCGCCCGCTCGGTCGCGACCTCAGAGCCCGAGAAGATGCAATAGCTCGCGGCGCCCAGCATGGCGGCGACCGCCGCGATCTTCTTGATCGGCCACAGCAGCGCCAGCGCCGGGACCAGCGCGAGCAGCGCCCGCGCCAGCCAGAACATGGTCCCGGCTGCCAGAACCATGTGCAGGCCCGAGATCGACACGATGTGGTAGATGCCGGCGGCGCGCAGGGCGTCGTTGGTGTCCTCGCTGATCAGCCCGCGCTTGCCGGTGACGAGCGCCGCCGCCACCGCGCCCGCCTGTCCGCCGATGGCCTCGGCGATGCGGCGGGTCAGGACGTTGCGTGCATCGTCGACCCGCGCCGCGATTTGCAGCAACCGGTCAGGCGCGACCGGCGGCGGTGTCGTCTCGACGCGCCCGACCAGCGAGCCGACCGCACCGATGCCGCGAAAGTAGGCGTCGCGCGCGAAGTCGTAGCCGCCCGGCCACGCCGCCTCCGGCGGCGGCAGCAGGCGGGCCGTGCCGCCGATGAAATCGCCTGCCCTGAGGCTTTGGCGGTCGCGCATGGTCACGCGCACCCGCCGCGGGCGCCGCTCGGCGGCGACGCCGGCAAGCTCGTGGAGACGTACCACGAGGCGCGCGCCCTCGGCGCGCTCCTCGACGCTCTCGACGAAGCCGGCCAGCGCCGCAATGGTGATACGCCCGAGCACCGGCGCCTCGACCGCGCGGATGCGCAAGGCGCCGGCCGAGAAGCCAAGGAACACGGCAGCGACGCCGAGCGCGGCCGCAAAGGATATCAGCCGGTGTCGCGCGGCCACCGCGGCGGCCGCAGCCGCCACTGCACCCGCGACCGGAGCCCACAGAGCAGGCTGGTCCTCGGCGGCGAAGAACAGGAGGATGCCAAGGCCGAAGGCGACGGCGAGCCAGGGGAAGAGCCGGCGGTGCTCGAGTTCCTGGTCGGCGCAGCGCGCGAGCCAGCGGCGCCAGTCCCCCGCGGCGAGCGGGCGCGCGAGGGGAGCGGCGAGCGGCGGCAGTGCCGCCGCGCGAGCCGCCGACCGCGGTCCTCTCCCGCCCTGATCGGCCATGGGCTTGGCCTGTTACCTGGCCTGCTGCGCGTCCATTTGCAGGGTAGACGCGAGGCGCGGCGGTGCCTAGATCACGTCATTCCGTTTTGCCGAGTGCCATGGCTCAAACTGTCGTTACCCGCTTTGCTCCCTCACCCACCGGCTTCCTGCATATCGGCGGGGCGCGCACGGCGTTGTTCAACTGGCTCTATGCCCGCCGCCACGGCGGCAAGATGTTGCTGCGCATCGAGGACACCGACCGCGAGCGCTCGACCGAAGCGGCCATCCAGGCGATCCTTGACGGCCTGAGCTGGCTTGGCCTCGAATGGGACGGGGACGTCGTCTACCAGTATTCGCGCGCCGAACGGCACCGCGAGGTGGCGCGTAGCCTGCTCGCCGCCGGCCGCGCCTATCAGTGCTACGCCTCGCCCGCGGAACTGGAAGAAATGCGCGAGACGGCTCGCCGCGAGGGCCGGCCGATGCGCTACGACGGGCGCTGGCGCGACCGGGACGCCGCCGAGGCGCCACCCGGGGTCAAGCCGGTGATCCGGCTTCGCGCCCCGAACGAGGGCGAGACGGTGATCGAGGACCATGTCCAGGGACGCGTCGTCTGGCAGAACAAGGACCTGGACGATCTCGTCCTGCTGCGCTCGGACGGCAACCCGACCTACATGCTTGCGGTAGTCGTCGACGACCACGACATGGGCGTCACGCACATCATCCGCGGCGACGACCATCTCACCAACGCGGCCCGCCAGAAGCAGATCTACGACGCGCTCGGCTGGTCCGTTCCGGACATGGCGCATATTCCGCTGATCCACGGGCCCGACGGCGCCAAGCTGTCGAAACGCCACGGCGCTCTCGGCATCGAGGCCTATCGCACCATGGGCTATCTCCCGCCGGCGCTGCGCAACTACCTCGTGCGCCTCGGCTGGAGCCATGGCGACCAGGAAGTCTTTTCGACGGACGAGATGATCGCGGCATTCGATCTCAAGCAGATCGGACGCTCGCCGGCGCGGTTCGATTTTGCCAAGCTCGAAAACCTGAACGGCCTCTACATCAGGCAATCCTCCGACGATGAGCTGGTCGCCGCCCTTGAGACCATGCTGCCGGAACACGGCTCGTCGCGAGGCCTCGGCGACCGCTTCGCGCCGGAGTTGCGCCAAAAGCTGCTCGCGGCCATGCCGGGCCTGAAGGAGCGCGCCAAGACGCTGGTCGAGCTCCTCGACAATGCCGCGTTCCTGTATGCGCAGCGGCCCCTCGCCCTTGACCCCAAGGCGGCCGAGATCCTGGGCAACGGCGGGCGCGAGCGCCTGGCCGGCGTTCTCAAGGAACTCGAGACGGTGGCTGAATGGACCCCCGAGAGCACCGAGGCGGTCGTACGCGCCTTCGCCGAAGGCAACGGGATCAAGCTCGGGCAGGTCGCCCAGCCTCTGCGCGCCGCCCTGACCGGTCGGTCGACATCGCCGGGCCTGTTCGACGTGATGGCGGTGCTCGGCCGGGTCGAAAGCCTCGCCCGGCTCAAGGATCAGGTGGCGGCGTGAACTGTCACCGGACCGCTTTGCCGGAAAGAGACGACGCGGCTCCAAAAAGGCAGAGCGGGCCCGATTCACTCTGAACGAGCTGCCCCGGGGCGCGCTTGAACGTGGGGGGCGGATAAGCTACCGAAGCGCCGTGTTTCCAAAGCCCACGCGGCCGAGAAGGCCGGGCACGACCAGCGCCTGCGGGGGTATTCCGGTGAAAGGCCAGGTTTGATGAACTACAATCCCAGCACGACTCCAGGCACGGCCACGATTGTCGCCGACAACAAGAAGCTTGACGCCCCGGTGAAGCACGGCGCCATCGGGCCCAGCGTCGTAGACATTTCCAAGCTCTATAGCGCGACCGGGATGTTTACCTACGATCCCGGCTTCACGTCGACCGCGAGCTGCGAATCGAAGATCACCTATATCGACGGCGACGAAGGCATCTTGCTGTATCGCGGCTACCCGATTGAGCAGCTCGCCGAGCACGGCGACTTCCTTGAGACCTGCTACCTCTTGCTCTACGGAGAGCTGCCGACCGCCGCCCAGAAAGCCGATTTCGACTACCGCGTCACGCGCCATACGATGGTGCACGACCAGATGAACCGCTTCTTCCAGGGCTTCCGCCGCGACGCGCACCCGATGGCGGTCATGGTCGCCTCGGTCGGCGCCTTGTCGGCCTTCTATCACGATTCGACCGACATCTCGGACCCGCAGCAGCGCATGGTCGCCTCCATGCGCATGATCGCCAAGACGCCGACGCTCGCGGCGATGGCGTACAAGTATTCGATCGGCCAGCCGTTCATCTATCCGAAGAACGACCTCGATTACACGTCAAACTTCCTGCGCATGTGCTTCGCGGTGCCGTGCGAGGACTACAAGGTAAACCCGGTCCTGGCGCGCGCGCTCGACCGCATCTTCATCCTGCACGCCGATCACGAGCAGAACGCCTCGACCTCGACCGTGCGCCTTGCCGGCTCGTCGGGCGCCAATCCGTTCGCCTGCATTGCCGCCGGCATCGCCTGCCTGTGGGGGCCCGCGCATGGCGGGGCCAACGAGGCGGCGCTCAAAATGCTCGAGGAAATCGGCACCCCCGAGCGGATTCCGCAATACATTGCCAAGGCCAAGGACAAGAACGATCCGTTCCGCCTGATGGGCTTCGGGCACCGCGTCTACAAGAACTACGATCCGCGCGCGCGCATCATGCAGAAGACCTGCCACGAGGTGCTCAACGAGCTCGGCATCAAGGACGATCCCCTGCTCGACGTCGCCATCGAGCTCGAGCAGATCGCCCTCAGGGACGAATACTTCCTCGAGAAGAAGCTCTATCCGAACATCGACTTCTATTCGGGCATCACCCTCAAGGCGATGGGCTTCCCCAACGACATGTTCACGGTGCTGTTCGCCGTGGCGCGCACGGTCGGCTGGATCGCGCAGTGGAAGGAGATGATCGAGGATCCGTCGCAGAAGATCGGCCGCCCGCGTCAGCTCTATGTCGGCGCGGCGCAACGCGACTACCTGACCATCGCGCAGCGCGGCTGATTGACCCTGACGCTCATCATGCCGGAGCGGGCCGCTTCGAAGCGGGCCGCTCCACGGCCCGCCGTCAGGCGCCCCGCCCGGCCATGGCGATCGCCTCACGCACGAGGCGCGCGGCGCGCTCGCTCGGCGCCTCCCCGCCGATCGACATCAGCTCGTCGAGCCGTGCGAAAGCTTCCACCTGACGCTGGCGCTCGGGCGTGTCGTCGAGGAGCGGTAGCAGCGCTTCGACGAGCTTGTCCGGCGTGCAGTCCCATTGCACGCGCTCCGGAATCACATTGTCGCCGAGGATCAGGTTGGCGAGCACGATCGACGGCACCTTGATCAGGTATTTGAGCTGTTCTTCGAGTTTGGACACCTTGTAGGCAACGACCATCGGAACGCCGGACAGCGCCAGCTCGAGGGTGACGGTCCCGGACGCGGCAAGCGCCGCGTGCGCCTTTCGGAATGCGCCATATTTGGCAGCCTCCCCGCGCACGACCTCCGCGGGCACCGGCCAGCCTCGGGTGCCAGCCTGGATCTCATCGGCGAGATGCGCCACCGTCGGAACGACCACGTGCAGCGGGCGCGGGAACCGGGCCGCCAGCAGTCCCAGCGTCGCGCCGAACGGCTCCATCAGGCGGCTGATCTCGGAGCGCCGGCTGCCCGGCAGGACGAGCAAATTGAGCGGGTCTTCATGAAGAGGCGGCCGTTCGCCCGACCCCGGCCTCAGCTCGGCAAGACGTTCGATCAGCGGGTGCCCGACATAGGTGCAGGGCGGGCCGCCCAGGCGCTCATGCGCCTCCGGCTCGAAAGGCTTCAGCGCCAGGACATGATCGACATAGGCGCGCATCCGGCGCGCCCGGCCAGGCCGCCACGCCCACACGCTCGGGCTGACGTAGTTGACGATCGGCAGCGACGGCAGGCGCCGGCGGACACGCTTGGCGACCGCATGCGTGAACTCGGGGCTGTCGATGATCACCACCGCATCGGGCTGCGCTGCGACGATCGCGTTGACCGCGCTATAGACGCGCTGCACCAGCCTCGGCAGGTGCGCCACCACGGCGCCGATCCCCATCATGGCGATATCGCTGACCGGAAACAGCACCTTCAGGCCTTCGCCCTGCATGGCGTGCCCGCCAACGCCGGCGAAGGTGACGCCGCGGTCCCCGCAAGCGGCCTTGAGCGCCCGCATCAGCTTGGCGCCGAGCTGATCGCCCGATTCCTCTCCAGCCACCAGCCAGATCAAGAGAGGCCTGCGAACCACGTCGTTCATGCGGCAACCGGCATGCCAGAGGGCTCGACGCCGACGAGGAACAGGCCGAGACGGTTTGCCGCCCTTACCGTCTCGTCGCGGTCGAGGATCAGCGTCGCGCCACTCGCCACGGCGATGCCGCGCAACCCGGCTTTCGCCGCCCGTGCCGCAGTCAGCGGCCCTATGGCGGGCAGGTCGACGCGCAGATCCTGACCTTGTTTCGGTGCTTTGACGAGCACACCCGCCGCCGGAGGTCGCGCAAAGCTCCAGGAGCGGCGCAGGCGGCGCACCCGCGCCAGCATGCGGTCTGTCCCTTCCGGCCCTTCGATCGCAAGGACCCGCTCGTCCGCGAGCACGGCGGCCTGGCCGACGTCGTAGGGCGATAGATCGCCCAGCAGGCGCATGCCGAGCATGATCGTGCGCTGATCTTCCGACGAGGGCCGGTGCGCACCTTGGATGCCCTTCGAGGCAAGGAGGTGGGGCGCAAGATCGTGCACGCCGACGACGCGATGGCCATGCTCCTCGAGAAGCTCGATCACGCCGCGCAACAGGCGGTCGTCGCCGCGTCCCATCAGGTCCATGAGCTCACGCCGGTTGCGCAGCAACGAGAACGCGCTCAGCACGGCTGCGGGACGCGGACGCTGAACGCCGCCGGCGAGCGCCACAGCGGTTGGATTCCATTCCCGCAGGCAGGCGAGCGCGCGCTTGACATCGAGGAAGTCGACGGTCGCATCCGCCCTTTTCCGCAGCGCCGCATCGGCGAAGCCGCGAATTGCAAGGATGCGGCAGGGCCGTCCGGCGTGACGCAGGCTGTCGGCGAGCAGCAGCGGGAACTGTCCCGATCCGGCCAGAATGGCAACCGGTCCGGTTTGCGGCTGCATCAAGCCGCCACGCTCGCGGTCTCGCGGGGGGTGCAGATGGCGCGGTCGTTGCCGTCGCGGATGAAGTCGAGGATCTCGTGCACGATCGGGTGCTTGGCGAATTCCTCGGCCACGTCCTCGACCCGTTCGGCGAGCGTGCCTTCGTTGGCGAACAACAGGCGATAGGCGCGGCGTAGATCATGGATCTGTTCGCGGCTGAAGCCGCGGCGCCTCAGGCCGACGATGTTGAGCCCGGCGAGATGGGCGCGGTTGCCGAGCACCATCCCGTACGGGATGACGTCGTTCTCGACACCCGAAAGGCCGCCGATGAAGGCATGCGGCCCGACGCGCACGAATTGATGGATTCCAGCGCCGCCGCCGATGATCGCGAAGTCGCCGATCTTGCAATGCCCGGCGAGCATGACGTTGTTGGTCAGGACCACGTTGTTGCCGACCCGGCAGTCGTGCGCGACATGCGCGTTCGTGAGAAAGAAGCACCCATTTCCGACGATCGTCTTCATGGTGCCATGACCGGTGCCCGGATTCATGGTCACGCCCTCGCGGATGATGCAGTCGGAGCCGATCGTCAGTGTCGACGGTTCGCCGGCATATTTGAGATCCTGCGGCGCGTGGCCGATCGATGCGAACGGGAAGATCTTGGTGCGCGCGCCGATCGTCGTGTGTCCGGCGACGACGACGTGGCTCTTGAGCTCGCAATCCTCCCCCAGATCCACGTTGGCGCCGACCGTGCAGAAGGGACCAATGCGCACGCGCGCTCCGATCCTGGCGCCATCCTCGACGAGAGCGCTCGGGTGAATGAAGCTCTCAGTCATTCCGTCACCAGCATTGCACCCACTTCAGCTTCGGCAACCAGGACACCGGCCACCTTGGCCTCTCCCCTGTACCACCACATGTTGCGGCGATTGCTGAGCTTGCGCATGTGGTACTCCACTGTGTCGCCGGGAACGACGGGCTTGCGGAACTTGGCTTTGTCAATAGTCATGAAGAAAACTTGCTTTGGGCGCTCCTGGAGCGCGAGTTTGGATGCGACGCAGATGGCGCCCGCGGTCTGCGCCATGCCTTCTATCAGGAACACGCCCGGAAAGACCGGGCGCGTCGGAAAGTGGCCCGTGAACTGCGGCTCGTTATAGGTCACGTTCTTGATCCCGATACAGGATTCGTCCCCCCGGATGTCGAGGATCTTGTCGACGAGCAGGAAGGGATAGCGGTGCGGCAAATATTCCAGCACCTGGAGGATGTCGGCCGTCGCGAGGGTCGTCGGCATCTCGGTCATGGCGGGCTCCCCGATGCGCCTGAGCGAGCCGCGATCGGGCCTCAATCGTCAGCAGGCGTTGAGTCCTCTTTGGCGAGAACTCGTTTCGATGCAAGCGTTTTCAGGGTGGTCAGCTCGCGGAACCACTCGCGCATGGGTTTCGCGGGAGTCCCGCCCCAGCGCGCTCCCTGGGGAACGTCGGAGTTGACGTTGCTGGACGCGGCGATCTGGGCACCAGCGCCGATGTGCACATGGCCGACGATGCCGACCTGGCCGCCGATCACGACGAAATCCTCAAGCGTCGTGGAGCCGGAAATACCGACCTGGGCGACGATCACGCAATGGCGGCCGATCACGACGTTATGGGCGATCTGGACGAGGTTATCGATCTTCGTGCCCTCGCCCACGATCGTGTCGCGGCTGGCGCCGCGATCGACGGTCGTGTTGGCCCCGATTTCGACGTCGTCCTGAATGATCACACGCCCGACCTGCGGAACTTTGCGGTGTCCGTGGGGACCCATGGCGTAACCGAAGCCGTCCTGACCGATGCGCACCCCCGGGTGCAGAATCACCCGGTTTCCGAGGAGCGCATTGACGACGCTCACGTTGCTGCCGATAGAGCAATCGCGGCCGATGCGCGTCTGCGGCCCGATGACGGTTTGGGACCCGATCACCGTGCCGGATCCGATCTCGGCGCCGGGCCCGATCACGGCCCCCGGATCGACGATGACGCCGTGCTCGAGACGTGCGGTCGGATGAACGAAGGAGCCGGGCGAGATCCCGGTCGCCGCGAATGTCGACGCCGGCCGCATGGCCGACGGGAAAAGCCTTGCGAGGATGTCCGCATACACCTGGTACGGCTGGCCCGTGACCAGCGCGACCGTGCTCTTGGGGACGCGTCCGGCAAAACGGCGGGACACGAGGCAGATCCCGGCCCGCGTGGTCGCGAGCGCGTCCCCGTAACGCGGATTGTCCATGTAGGCGAGATCGTCAGGGCCTGCGGCCTCGAGAGGCGCAACGCGGGAGACCACCCGGTCCGGATCGGCTCCCTCGGGGAGCGCCGCGCCAGCCAAGGCGGCGACCTCGCCCAACGAGAGCGCAACGCCTTGCGGAAAGAAGGTGGGTTCGGACATCCCGTGGCTGTTACCAGAACGGGATGGCTTCACGCCATCCCGTTCTCTTGATCTGGTTTCGTCCGATCTTATTCGGCGAGGCGGTCGAAGCGCCGCCCGCTCCCGCAGATCAGCTCCCTGAGCTGGAGGTCTGTGCCGGCGAAGTGGAAGCCACTTTCGCCGGGCCAGCTCTTAGAAGCGCGTGCCGCCGGAGAAGCGGAATGCCTGCGTGCGGTCGCCGCCGATCTTGGTGCCGGTCGCCGGATCGACGAAACCGTCGTCCTTGCTCAGGGCGACTGCGTAATCGAACCGGATCGGTCCGAGCGGCGACGACCACAGGATGCTGGCGCCGACCGACGAGCGGATCATGTTCTGGTCGCGCACGTTGATGCATTCCGGCGCGACCGTCAGCGCCGTGGCAGCGTCGCAGTCCAACCGGCCGTTCTTGTTGATGTCGAAGGCCGTGACACCCTTGTAGTCGAACAGCGTGCCGGCATCGGCGAACACGGCGCCCTTCAGGCCGAGTTCACGCGGCAGGCCCCAGATCGGGAATTGGGCTTCGAGAGAGCCGCCGAAATACGTGGTGCCGCCGATCGCGTTGGAGCGGCTGTCGGCCGTGGACACGTCACGCGGGCCGAGACCGCCCGGAGCGAAGCCGCGCACCAGCGACGGGCCCATGAAGAAGTGGTCGACGATGCGCAGGTCGTGGTCGCCGTAACCGGAAATGTGACCGCCCTGGACGCGGGCGATGCCGACCACGTCCTCGAACAACTCATGATAGTAGCGAGCGTCGCCGGTGACGCGCATGTAGTGGGAGTCGCCCCCGAGGCCGGCGACGTCCGGCTTGATCTCGGCGTAGAACCCGTTGGTCGGGCTCTTCGGCTTGTCGAGGGTGCTGAACTGCAAGGTCAAACCGGTCGATGACGTCCATGTCTCGCCGACCGCCTGCTTGACGGCCAGCGACGCCTCGCCGTTGGCCTCGCAGAAGGCCCTGTTGGGAAGGCCCTCCCCGGGAGTGCCGGGCGCATTGGGCACGGTGATGCCCGGAATCGGCGCCGTGCAGTCGTTGAACGGCTGGTCCGCCGTGTTCGGGATCTTGAGATCCTGCTGGTAGAGCGAATAGCGCAACGTGACGCCGAACTCGTCCGTGACTGGCAGGCCCAGGCGGAGCTGGCCGCCCGTCATGCGGTTCTCGTAACGGGCATACTGCGTCTGATCGCTGTATTTCGAGAACAGGTCGATGCCTGCCGCCAGGCGGTAACCAAGGAAATACGGCTCGGTGAACGAGAAATCGATGCCCTGGGTGCGCTCGCCCCACGTGCCGGCCAGGCGCACGAACTGGCCGCGGCCCATGAAGTTCGATTCGCTGACCGAGACCTCGCCGATGAAGCCGTCGGCCGTCGAGTAGCCGCCGGCGATCGAGAAGGCGCCCGTCGGTTGATCCTCGACGTCAATGTTGACGACCACGCGGTCGGGAGACGAGCCCGGCTCGTTCGTGACGCGGACCTTCTTGAAATAGCCGAGGCTGTTGAGACGGCGCTCGGCCCGGTCGAGCAGCACCTTGTTGTAGGCGTCACCCTCGCCGAGTTCGACCTCGCGGCGGATGACGTTGTCGCGTGTGCGGCTGTTGCCGCGCACGTTGATGCGTTCGATATAGACCCGCGGCCCTTCCTCGACCACGTAGGCCAGGTTGATCATGCCGCTGGCCGGATCCCGCTGGCCCGCCGGCCGCACCTGGGCGAAGGCGTAGCCGCGGCGAGCGACCTCGGTGGTCATCCCGGTGAGGGTCTTCTCGACGGCCTCTGCGTTGTAAACCTGTCCGGTGGCCGTGCGCACCTGCCGGCGCAGCACCTCCGGGTCGACATCCGGAAGACGCGAATCGACGCGCACGTCGCCGACCCGATATTGGCGCCCCTCCTCGACCGAGATGGTGATGATGTAGCCTCCGCGCGCCGCATCGAACTGGGCATCGGTGGCGATGACGCGAAAATCGGCGTAGCCGTTCTTCAGATAGTAGCGGCGGATGAGCTCCAGATCCGACGCGACACGATCGGGATCGTAGACGTCGTTGGTCTTCATGAAGCTCAGGAAATTCATCTCCGAGGTCGCCATGAGACCGCGCAGGCGCGACGCCGAGAAGGAATTGTTGCCGACGAAGTTGATCTCCTTCACGCCGGTCTTGCCGCCCTCGGTGATGGTGTAGACGACGTCGACCCGGCCGTTGGGCAGCGGAACCACGCGCGGCGTGACCTGGGCGAGGCCCCGGCCGCTGCGCTGGTAGATGTCGAGGATGCGGCGCACGTCGGCGTCGACCACGGCCTGGCTGAACGGCCCCCGCGCCTTGCTTTGGACTTCCGCCTCGAGGATGTCGCGCGGAACCTTCGAGTTCCCCTCGAACACCACCCGGTTGATGGACTGGTTCTCGTTGACCGTGACCACGATCTGGGAACCGCGGCGGGCGATGCGCACGTCCGAGAACATGCCGCTGGCCAGGAGATTGCGGCGCGCCTCCTCGAGAGATCCCGAGCCGCTTCCGGTGACGTAGGACCGGACCGTATCCGCGTCGACGCGCCGATTGCCTTGCACCACGATCTGCTGGGCGAACGCGCTCTCGGCGACCGTCAGCGACGCTGCCATCGCGATGGCCGCAACAGCAACGCTCTTCGCCGAACTCCGCCGGCGTTCAGTCGTCCATTTCATCAAGTGGCCCGTCTCGGTTCTTTGTTTCGACGCGGGTCTTCCTGACCCATCTCAATCGGAAGGCATGATACCTTCCGACCCTTTCTGGTCGAATTTGTTTACCGAGATTCCAGGCTTGTGCAAATGTCGCGGGCCTGCACGCCGGTGGATTTTCGGGGCACGTTGCCTTCGTGTCACGTTCCCCGGGGGAGCAGGGTCGGCAGGATCCGGTGCATGACGTCATTCCAGGTGGCGAACAGCATCAGCATGACCACGATGGCGAGGCCGATGCGGAACCCGATCTCCTGAGCCCGATCGCTCAGGGGCCGGCCCCTGACCGCCTCGATGACGTAGAACAAAAGGTGACCGCCATCGAGAAGCGGAATCGGGAACAGGTTGATCAGGCCGATCGAGACCGACAGGACCGCGACCAGGCTGATCAGGCCGTTGAGACCGCCGATGCTGGCGACGGTCCCCGACACCATGGCGATTCCGAGAGGCCCGGAGACCTGATCGGCCGATTCGCGGCCGACCAGCAGCTTGCCGATATAGGCAATCGTGCGTTCGACGACATACCAGGTTTCGGCTGCTCCCAGGCGCAGTGATTCGAGCAGACCGTAGGTCGTGAGCTTCACGTCGGCCGGGTCGCGCGAGCCCTCCAGGCCGAGAAGGCCGATGCGTTGCTTGCCGAAAGGCGTCTGCGTCTCCTTGGTATCGGGGACCGCCTGCAGGGTGACCGGCTGCCCGTCGCGCTCGACGGCGACCTCCAGGGTGTCGCCAGCGCTGGAGCTGATGATGCGCTGCATGTCGGCGAAGCCGGTGATGGCCCGGCCGTTGATCGAGACGACCAGATCGTCCGGCTGGAACCCGGCCCGCTCGGCCGCGCTTCCGGCGTGAACCGCCTGGATGCGCGGGGTAACGACATAGCGGCCGTTGACGTAGATCACCCCGGCAAACACCGCGATGGCGAGAATGAAATTGGCGGCCGGGCCAGCCGCCACGATGGCAGCCCGCTTGGCCACGCTCTTGTGATGGAAGCTGATGGCCCGTTCCGCCGCGGTCATGCGGGCCAGGGCGTCCGGGTCGGGCACGCTGGCGCCGTTCACATCCCCCGCGAACTTGACGTAGCCGCCGAGCGGGATGGCGGAGATCTTCCAGCGCGTGCCGTGGCGGTCGTTCCAGCCGATCAGCTCACGACCGAACCCTATGGAAAAAGCCGTGACGCCGACGCCGCACCAGCGCCCGACGAGGAAATGCCCGAGCTCGTGAATGAAAACGACGATCGTCAAAATGAACAAAAAAGAGATCGCGGCCGTAAGGAACGAGCCCGTCGCGCCCCCAGCCAACCCCAAAAGCTCCATCACTTCGTCTCCTCGCGTCTCTGCTGTTCAGGTGGCCGCACGGGCGGCGCGCGGCAATTGCTCGCGCGCAATCTGCCGCGCCTCATGATCGATGGCTAGTGCTTCCTCGACGCTCGACAACGTCCCGGAACGGCTCAACCTGCAGGTTTCGCACGTGCTCTCGACAATCCTGGGAATGTCGAGGAAGCCGATCTCTCCGGCGATGAAGGCGTGGACTGCAACCTCGTTTGCCGCGTTGAGCACTGTCGGCATCGCCCCACCCTCGGCCAAGACCTGCCGCGCCAGCCTCAGGCAGGGGAAGCGGGTCTCGTCCGGCTGCTCGAATGTAAAGCTGCCGATCGCGGCAAGATCGAGACGCTGGGCGGGAAAAGTCAGGCGATCGCCCTCTCCGAGACAATTGGCGATCGGCACGCGCATGTCTGGCGCGGCCAGGCCCGCCGTCACCGCCCCATCGCACCACTGCACGAGGCCGTGGATGATCGATTGCGGATGCACCAGGACCTGCAGCCTGTCGGAGCCCAACCCGAACAGGTGATGCGCCTCGATCAGCTCGAGCCCCTTGTTCATGAGGCTGGCTGAATCGATATTGATCTTGGCGCCCATCGACCAGACGGGATGCGCCGAGGCCTGCAAGCGGGTCGCGGCGGCCATCTTCTCGCGCGTCCATGTGCGGAACGGGCCGCCGGACGCCGTCAACGTCATTGAGACGACGTCCTCGAGGCGCCCTGCCCCAAGCGCCTGCCGCAAGGCATTGTGCTCCGAATCGACCGGAAGGATGGTCGCCCCGACCCGCCGTGCGTCGCGCATGAAAGGCGCCCCTGCCGCCACCAGGGTTTCCTTGTTGGCGAGTGCGATGCGGCGGCCGGGCTGCAATGCCCTGTGCGTGGGCATCAAGCCCGCCGTGCCCGTGATCGCCGCCACGACGATGTCGGCGTCAAGGTCGACGGCCTCCCTGACGGCATCGGGGCCGGCGCCGGCGGCGATCCCCGTGCCGGAAAGCGCTGCTTTCAGCTCCGCGCCGGCAGCAGGCTCCGACAACGCCGCAAAACTGGCACCCAGCCGCATGGCCACCTCGGCGAGCGTGCGCGCGTTGCTGCCGCCGACCACGGCGGCGACCGCGAAACGCTCGCGGTGGGCGAGAATCACATCGGCGGTTGAGAGGCCGATGGATCCGGTGGCGCCGAGAATCGTGATGCGTCGGGTCATCGGTCTAATTGAAATCCAACTCCGCCAGGCGCGCGCCGGCCAGGATCAGCCCCATCATCAGCGCCACCGCCCAGAGAGCGTCGAGGCGATCCATCACGCCACCGTGGCCCGGGATCAGATTACTCGAATCTTTTACGCCGAACCGCCGTTTAAGGGCAGACTCGGCGAGGTCTCCCAACTGCCCGACGACCGAGGCGAGGGCCGAGACTGCGGCAATGCCGGCCAGACCCGCCGGCAATGTGACGCCCCAACGGCTCGCCGCCAAGGGGAGAACGACCCCCGCAGCGGTGCCGGCGGCGAGACCGCCGGCGAAGCCCGACCATGTCTTCTTCGGGCTGACCCGCGGCCACAGCTTGGGGCCGCCGACCCGTCGCCCGACGAAATAGGCCGCGACATCGGTCGTCCACACCACCGCGAATGTCCACAGCACGCCGGCGAGGCCCAAACCCGGATGGTTCCGGACGGCCATAAGACCAAGTACGAGGATGGCCGCGCAGGCGAGACCGGCCGTTGCCCATAGACGATCCCGGCGCGTTGCCGCAACGGCGGCCACCGCGGCGACCACGACCAGCATCACCGCAAGGACGATGCCTCCCCATAGACCCATGAGATAGGCACCGGTCAGCAACGCCAGACCGAGGCTCAGGACGACCTGGAGAGGCACGCGCGGCTCGACTCGTGCGATCGTGGTCCACTCGATCACCACGGCGATGGCCGCGACAAGCCAGAACAGCGCAAAGGGCAAGCCGCCGAGGTAGGTAACGAGCAGCGTAACGGCGCCGAGAACGGCGGCGGATGCGGCCCGTGCGGTGAGTTCGGATGTCGCCTCGCTTCGTGGCAGCGCGCGTCCCCTCGACTGTTCCCCGTCGGCCATCTCAGCCGGCCTTCATGTCAGCTGGCCTTGGCGCTGAGTCCGCCGAAGCGGCGATCACGGCTCACATACTGGCCGATGGCGCCCTTGAACGCGGCATCGTCGAAATCCGGCCAGAAGTCGGGCAGGAACACGAACTCGGAATAGGCCGTCTGCCAGGGCAGGAAATTCGAAACCCGCTGCTCGCCCGATGTGCGAATGACGAGATCCGGATCAGGGATGCCCTGAGTGTCGAGCGCGCCCGCAATCGTCTCCATGGCGATGTCGTCCGGGTCGAGCCGGCCGTCCTTGACCTGCCGAGCGATCGCCCGCACCGCCCGGACGATCTCCTGGCGTCCGCCATAGTTGAATGCAACCACGAGATTGAGCCCGGTATTGGCACGCGTCAGTTCCTCCGCCTCGTTGAGGAGCCCGGTAATGTCGGCCGCGAGGCCTTCCCGCTCGCCGATGATTCGCACGCGGATGTTGTGGCTGTGGAGCTCGGCAAGGTCGTTGCGGATGAATCGCTTGAGTAGGCCCATGAGGTCGGCGACCTCCTGCGCAGGCCGGCGCCAATTCTCGGCCGAGAAGCTGTAGATCGTCAGATACCTGACGCCGACCTCCGCCGCCGAACGAACGGCCCGGCGCACCGCCTCGACGCCGCGCCGGTGCCCCTCGATCCTGGGCAGGCCGTGCCGGACCGCCCAGCGGCCGTTGCCGTCCATGATGATGGCGACGTGCTGCGGTACCCGCTCGAGCTGCTCGTCTCGTGGCGTCAGTGCAACCGAACGATGGGTTTCAGCGGCCATGGACGGTTCATGCACTCACACGTGCATGATCTCCTTTTCCTTGGTGGCGAGCAAAGAATCGACCTCGCCGATGGCCTGGTCGGTCGCCTTCTGCACCTGCTCCTCCTGACGCCGCTCCTCGTCCTCGCCGAGCGTCCCGTCCTTCTTCAGCTTCTTGAGCAGATCGAGCCCGTCGCGGCGGACATGGCGCACGGCGATGCGGGCTTCCTCGGCGTATTTGTGGGCGACTTTGACCATTTCCTTGCGGCGCTGCTCCGTCATTTCAGGAATGCGCAGCCGGATCGTCTGGCCCTCGGTGAGCGGGTTCAGGCCGAGGTCCGAATCGCGGATCGACTTCTCGACGGCCGCGACCATGCCACGGTCCCAGACCTGGACGCTCAACAGACGCGGTTCGGGCACGCTGATCGTCGCCACCTGGTTGAGCGGCATCGTCTGGCCGTAGGCATCGACATTGATCGGATCGAGCAGATTAGCCGACGCACGGCCCGTGCGCAGGCTGCCGAGGTCATGCTTGAGCGCGCTGATCGCCCCCTGCATGCGCCTCTTGATGTCGTTGAGATCGAACGTCGTCACAGCCATGATTGTGCATCCTACGCCTTACGCGAAACGGGCTTACGCCCAGGTCGCACGGGCATCAAGGGGCAACCAGGGTCGAGGGCGCGGTGCCGTTGAGGATGCCGGCGACCGAGCTCGGCTCATGCAGGCAGCCGACGATGATCGGCAGCTTGCTTTCGCGCGCCAACGCGAAAGCCGCCGTGTCCATCACCTTGAGGTCGCGCGTGATCGCCTCGTCGTGGCTGAGCCGATCGTAACGGGTTGCGGCCGGATCGACTTTCGGGTCCGCGGAATAGACGCCGTCCACCTGGGTCGCCTTGAGCACGGCGTCGCATTTAAGCTCCGCGGCGCGCAAGACTGCGGAGGTATCAGTGGTGAAGAACGGGTTGCCGGTGCCGCCGGCCAGCACCACGACCTGGCCCTTCTCGAGATAATGCAGGGCCGGCTGACGGGCATAGGTTTCGCAAATGGTCGGCATTGACACGGCAGACATGGTCCGGGCCGAGACGCCGGCCGCGTTGAGCGCCGTTTCGAGCGCCAGCGAGTTCATCACCGTCGCGAGCATGCCCATCGAGTCGGCGGTCGCCCGGTCGATCCAGCCGGCCGCGCTCATGCGCGCGCCGCGAATGATGTTGCCGCCACCGATCACCACTGCGAGCGCGAAGCCGGCGCGTGTCGCCTTGGCCAGGTCCTCGGCAAGCGTCGTCAGCGTCTTGTCGGAAAGCCAGTAGCCGTCTTGCGCGGCTAGGGCTTCGCCCGAGAGCTTCACGAGCACACGTCGAAAGGGCTTCGTCACCACCGCCTCCTACCCCCTCGCCCGTTACGGGCACCCGATGTCATCAAGAAGGCGACGCCGGCCGCCTTCTTGTTACGCTTGTGTGCCGTCCCCGTTGGGCTTGTTGACGACGCCGGACTGGGCCGCAACCTCGGCCGCGAAGTCGCTCTCTTCCTTCTCGATGCCTTCACCGAGGGCGTAACGAACGAAGCCGGTGATCTTCACCGGGCCGCCGACGCGGCCCTCCGCTTCCTTGAGCACCTGGCTCACGGACTTGGACGACTCGTGCACATAGGCCTGATCGAGAAGGGTCGCTTCCTTATAGAAGCTCTTCAGACCGCTATCGACGATCTTTTGCAGGACGTGGTCGGGCTTGCCGGCGTTCTTCTCGCGCAGGATCGCCGACTCGCGCTCGATGGTTGCGGCCGGGATGGCGGCGGCGTCCAGGGCAAGAGGGCTCATCGCGGCGACATGCATGGCGAGTTGCCGGCCCAGCGCCGAAAGCTGGTCGACGTTACCGGGCGACTCGAGCGCCACGAGCACGCCGATCTTGCCGAGGCCCTCGGCGACCGCGTTGTGCACATAGCTGGCGATGACACCTTTGCCGACCTGCAGCTTGGTCACGCGCCGCAGGTTCATATTCTCGCCGATCGTGGCAACGAGTTCCTGAAGGCGGTCCTTCACGGTGGTCTGAGAGCCGGGGAAGCGGGCCGCCTCGAGGGCGGGAACCGTGCCGTCGGTCATCAGCGCGATCTTGGCCGCCTCGCGCGCGAAAGCCTGGAATTGGTCGTTGCGGGCGACGAAGTCGGTTTCCGAGTTGACCTCGACGATCGCCGCCGTATGCCCGGCCGACTCTACGGCGACCAAGCCTTCGGCGGCAACGCGCCCGGCCTTCTTGGCGGCCTTGGCGAGGCCCTTCTTGCGCAGCCAGTCGACTGCCGCCTCCACGTCGCCGCCGGTCTCGGCGAGCGCCGCCTTGCAATCCATCATGCCCGCGCCAGTCTTGTCGCGCAGGTCCTTTACCATCGCGGCCGATATGTTCGCCATGGCTGGTCCTTTCGATCTGAAATGAGGGAGGCCCGGCGCTCGTGAAAGCCCGGGCCCGGAATGTCTAAGGTCGCCTGCGCCGCGGCATCGGCATCAGGCAGCTTCGATCAGGGCTCGCGATTGCGAGATCCAATTGTCGCGCTCGATGCGGCCGTGCAGCTTGAGGTCGCGGTCGACCCGGGCGATGTCGTCCGTCTTCATCGCGGCAAGCTGCCAGTAGTGGTAGATGCCGGCGTCGTTGAGCTTCTTCTCGAGCTGCGGGCCGACTCCCGTCAGCTTGGTGAGGTCGTCCGGCGCGCCGCGCGGCGCGGCGAGCTGCTCGAAATTCTCGGTCTGCTCGTCAGCCACATTGGTATTGGCCGCCGGCAGCTCTTCCATGACAGGCTTCTCGGCCGCCCCGGCGTCGATGCCGAGTTCCCCCTGGCTGCGCGAAATGCCATCGATTGCGGCGCGCGCGATCAGCTCGCAGTAGAGCGAAATGGCACGGCCCGCGTCATCGTTCGCCGGCACCGGGAAGGCGATGCCGTCCGGATCGCAGTTGGTGTCGACGATCGCCGCCACCGGGATGCCCAGGCGCCGCGCCTCCTTGATCGCCAGCTGCTCCTTGTTGGTGTCGATCACGAACAGGAGGTCAGGCGTGCCGCCCATATCCTTGATGCCGCCGAGCGCCTTCTCGAGCTTCTCCTTCTCGCGGGAGAGCATCAGGCGCTCCTTCTTGGTCAGGCCAGAGCCGCCGCCGGTGAGCGTCTCGTCGAGCTTGCGCAGGCGCTGGATGGAAGCCGAGATCGTCTTCCAGTTGGTCAGCATGCCGCCAAGCCAGCGGGAGTTGACGTAATACTGCGCCGAACGCTTGGCGGCGTCGGCGACAGAATCGGAAGCCTGCCGCTTGGTGCCGACGAACAGCACGCGTCCGCCCTTGGCGACCGTGTCGCTCACGGCTTGCAGGGCGCGATAGAGCATCGGCACCGTCTGGGCGAGGTCGATGATGTGGATGTTGTTGCGGGTGCCAAAGATGTATTGCGACATCTTCGGGTTCCAGCGGTGGGCCTGGTGGCCAAAGTGAGCGCCAGCCTCAAGCAGCTGACGCATCGAGAAATCAGGAAGCGCCATTGTTCTCTCCGGTTATGCCGCCGCGGAGCGATGCACCGGCCTCGAGGCCGGCACCGGGAAAGCCTCATTCAGGCATGAGGCCAACTCCGCGTGTGGGATGAGGGGCATATAGGGAACGCCGGCCGGAAAAGCAAGCCGAACGGAGCGCCCCTCTCCCCTTTCCGGAGGCAGGATGCCGTCGAACTTCAGCTCATTTCCACGTGAATGACCCCGGGCACGGCGCGTAAGGCCCCGGCGATCTGGGGAGAGGCCTGGTAGCGGCCCGGCAGCTTGACCTCGACCTCGCGGTCGCCGCCATCGAGGATCAGGACCAGGGACACCTCCCCGTCCCCGCGCTGGCCGAGGCGCTCCTTGACACTGATGATCGGGCCTTCATCACGCAGGAAGATGCGCATGCCCTTGTGGTGCTTGGCCACCGCTTCATCGAGAGCCTCGACCGACTGGATGCGGGCGCGTACCTCTTCGCCCTCGAGCCCCGCCTGGATCACCAGGGCCACGGCGCGGCCTGGCTCCAGGAGATCGCGGAAGCGCTGCAAGCCCTCGGAAAAGATGATCGCTTCGAAATGCCCGGTCTGATCGGACAGCATCACGATGCCCATCTTGTTGCCGCTCTTGGTGCGGCGCTCGGTGCGATCGAGGACCGTCGCCGCAATGCGCCCGACGGCCGTGCCGCTTCGTACGGACCGGCAGAAATCGACCCATTTCTGGACGCGCAGCTTGTCCAGGAGCGGCCCATACTCGTCGAGCGGGTGGCCCGACAGGAAGAAGCCGATCGCGTCGTATTCCTTCTGCAGCCGGACGGCGGCGGGCCAAGGCTGGTACAGCGGGATGCGCAGGGTCACGTCCGCTGACGCGACACCTCCGAACATGTCGGTCATGCCGCCGTTGGCGGCGTCGACGTTGTGCTGGGCGAGCGTCAGCATGGCGTCGAGCGCCGCCGTGGCGCGGGCGCGATCGGGCTCGAGCTCGTCGAGGGCGCCTGCAGCGATCAGGTTCTCGAGGGTGCGCCGGTTGAGGAGGCGCGGATTGATGCGCCGCGCGAGGTCGGCGAGGTCCGTGAATGGACGATCGCCGCGCGCCGAAACCAGCGCCTCGACCGCCTGCTTGCCGACGCCTTTGACCGCGGCAAGAGCATAGCGGATGGCGCCCTCATGGACCTCGAAGGATACCCCCGAGCGGTTGACCGAGGGCGGCTCGACGCGGATGCCGAGGCGCTGCGCATCGCGCCGGAATTCCGAGAGCTTGTCGGTGTTCTCGCAATCGAGCGTCATCAGCGCTGCGAGAAACTCAACCGGGTGGTTCGCCTTGAGATAGGCGGTCTGGTAGGCGATCAGCGCGTAGGCGGCCGCGTGGCTCTTGTTGAAGCCGTAATCGGCGAACTTGGCGAGCAGGTCGAAGATCTCGTTGGCGGTGGCCTTGGGAAGTCCCCGCTCGACGGCCCCTGACAGGAAGCGCTCGCGCTGCGCGTCCATCTCGGCCTTGATCTTCTTGCCCATGGCGCGGCGCAGAAGATCGGCGTCCCCGAGCGAGTAGCCGGCCAGGGTCTTGGCGACCTCCATGACCTGCTCCTGGTAGACGATGATGCCATACGTCTCCTTGAGGATTGGCGCGAGCTTGGGATGCGGATACCAACGCTCCTCCGGCTCGGCATCGTTGCCGAGCTTGCGTGCGCAATAGACCGGGATGTTGGCCATCGGGCCCGGGCGGTAGAGGGCGACGAGCGCGATCAGGTCCTCGATGCGGTCGGCGCGCATCTCCACGAGAGCCTTGCGCATTCCGGCACTTTCCACCTGGAAGATGCCGACCGTCTCGCCCCTGCCAAGGATCTCGTAGGTTTTCGGATCGTCCAGCGGTATCGCCGCGAGGTCGATGTCGACGCCCTTGGCTGCGATCAGGTCGACCGCCGTCTTGAGCACGGTCAGCGTCTTGAGGCCGAGGAAGTCGAACTTCACGAGCCCGGCCTGCTCCACCCATTTCATGTTGAACTGGGTTACGCGCATGCCCGACTTGGGATCGCGGTAGAGCGGAACCAGTTGCTCCAGAGGCCGATCGCCGATCACGACGCCCGCCGCGTGCGTCGACGCATGCCGGTGCAGGCCTTCGAGCTTCTGGGCGATCGCCAGCATGCGGGCCACGACCGGCTCCTCGGCCGCGGCCTGCAGGCGCGGCTCGTCCTCGATGGCCTGCTTGAGGGTCACCGGGTTGGCCGGGTTCTGCGGCACGAGCTTGGTGAGCTTGTCGACCTGCCCATAGGGCATCTCGAGCACGCGGCCGACGTCGCGCATCACGCCGCGCGCCAGCAGCGTGCCGAAAGTGATGATCTGGGCGACTTGTTCGTCGCCGTAGCGCTGCTGCACGTATTCGATCACGCGCTCACGCCCATCGATGCAGAAGTCGATATCGAAGTCCGGCATCGATACGCGCTCGGGATTGAGGAAGCGCTCGAACAGAAGCCCGAACTGGAGCGGGTCGAGGTCGGTGATGGTGAGCGCATAGGCGACGAGCGAGCCCGCGCCCGAGCCGCGGCCGGGGCCGACCGGGATGCCGTGATCCTTGGCCCATTTGATGAAGTCGGAGACGATCAGGAAATAGCCGGGAAATTTCATCCGGCTGATGACCGATACCTCGTAGGCGAGACGGTCGCGGTAATGCTGCTCCGTCAGTCCGGGGGCCGGGCCGTGCGCGGCAAGACGGGCGGCCAGCCCCTCTTCGGCCTGGCGCCGAAGTTCCTCGGCCTCGTCGACCGCCTGCGTGTCGTCGCCGCGCATGAAGCGCGGCAGGATGGGCTTGCGGGTCGGGATGCGGAAATTGCAGCGCATCGCGATCTCGACCGTCGCCTGCATGGCGTCGGGCAGGTCCGCGAACAGCTCGGCCATCTGCTGGCGCGTCTTGAACGCGTGCTGCGCCGACACGCGCCGCCGATTCTCGTCGGCGACGAGACGCCCTTCGGCAAGCGCCAGGAGGGCGTCATGCGCTTCGAAATCATCGGGCTTGGCGAAGAACGGCTCGTTGGTGGCAACCAGCGGCAGGCCATGCCGGTCGGCGAGCGCGATCAGCGCCGGCTCGATCAGACGCTCCTCGTCGAGCTTATGACGCTGGATCTCGACGTAAAGCCGGTCGCCGAACGTGTTGACCAGGTGGTCGAGGCGCGCCGCGGCGAGATCGTGCCGGCCCTCGCGCAGCGCCGTGTCGACCGGACCGGAAAAGCCGCCCGTCAGCGCCACCAGCCCGGTGGCGCTCTCGGCGAGGGCGCGGACCGCGACGCGCGGGGAATCGCCGAGGGGCGTGTCGAAATAGGCGCGGCTGGCGAGCCGCATCAGATTGCCATAGCCCTCCTCGCTCTGCGCCAGCAGCACCACATTGCTGGCCGGCGGCGTTGCCTGTCGCGAGGTCGGATCAGGCTCTTCGAACACGACCGACAGCTGCATGCCGGCAATCGGCTGGATGCCGAGGCCCGCGAGCTTTTCGGAAAATTCGAGGGCGCCGAAAAGGTTGTTGGTGTCGGTCAAAGCCAGCGCCGGTTGCCGGTCGGCGGCAGCGAGCTTGGCCAGATCGGCGATCTTGAGCGCGCCTTCGAGCAGCGAATAGGACGAGTGCACGTGCAGGTGCACGAACCCGACCTCTTTCAACACACGCGCCATGCCGTCCGCCTCCTCCCTCCCCTATCGCGCAGGCTGCCCGATGCGTCGAGGGCCGGATCTGCCGCGGCTGTGGATGGTGTGCGGCACCTCCTGCCATCCCGGGCGATCCAACGGGTCCGCCTTTGCCGGGCGGTTGATAAAGTCCGCGAGACCCGGCGTTGCGCCGATCGGGCACTCGGCATTCCGCCGCGATCCGCGCATCGGGACTCCGCGCCATCCGGGATGACGCTTCACCCCAGCGGTACGATGCGACCATCGCGGATGGTGACGCGCCGGTCCATGCGCGCCGCGAGTTCCAGGTTATGGGTGGCGATCAGCGCGGCGAGCCCGGAGGCGCGCACGATCGCGACCAGGGTCGTGAAGACGTGCCCAGCGGTGTGCGGATCGAGATTGCCCGTCGGCTCGTCGGCCAGGAGCACGCGCGGGGCGTTGGCAACCGCGCGCGCGATGGCGACGCGTTGCTGCTCGCCGCCCGACAGCTCCGCCGGGCGATGGTCGAGACGCTCGGCGAGGCCCAGGAAGCCGAGGAGCTGCTTCGCCCGGTCGGCCGCTTCGCTCTTCCTGAAGCCGCGGACGAGCTGCGGCAGCAGCACGTTCTCCAGCGCCGAGAACTCCGGCAGGAGATGATGAAACTGATAGACGAAGCCGATCTCCTCGCGGCGCAGGCGCGTGCGGCCGGCATCGTCCATGTTCGACGTCGGTGCGCCGCCGATGAACACCTCGCCCCCGTCGGGCTTTTCGAGAAGCCCGGCGACGTGCAGCAGGGTCGACTTGCCCGTTCCGGACGGCGCCACCAGGGCAACGAGCTCGCCCGGCGCGATCGCCATGTCGGCTCCGCGCAGGATCTCGAGAAAGCCCGTAGCCTGCTTGTAGCGGCGCTCCACCCGTGCCAGGGCGAGAGCCGGTTTCTGCGCCGCCATCCGATTATCCGTAGCGAAGGGCCTGGACGGGATCGAGCCGCGCCGCCCGCCAAGACGGGTAAAGAGGCGAGAGCAGCGACAGGACCAGGCTCATGATCATTACGGTGGCAACCTCGCTGGCGTTCACGTCGGCCGGAATCTCCGAGAGGAAGCGCAAGGTCGGGTCCCACAATTGCCGGTTCAGCAGCCAGGACAGGAAATTCTGGATCGACTGGATGTTGTAGGTGATGAGCAGGCCAAGGGCGAAGCCGGCGAGCGTGCCGACAACTCCGACCGAGGCGCCGACGATTTCGAACACCCGCAGGATGGTGCCGCGCGTCGCGCCTATGGTGCGCAGGATAGCGATGTCCTCGCTCTTGTCCTTCACGAGCATGATCAGCATCGAGATGATGTTGAGCGCCGCCACCAGCACAATCAGCGTCAGCAGCAAGAACATCACGTTGCGCTCGACGAGCAGCGCCTGGAAGAAGGTGCGGTTGCGCTGGCGCCAGTCGGTGACCATCACCGGCCGTTGCGCGGCGCGGTCGATGGCCAGGCGGGCTTCGTCGACCCGGTCTCCGTCGTTGAGGAACACCTCGATGATGTTCACGTCGCCTTCACGGTTGAAAAATCCCTGCGCCTCGGACAGCGGCAGGAACACGAAGGTCGCGTCGAATTCCGACATGCCGAGTTCGAACACGGCCGCGACCGGGTAGCCCTTGACGCGCGGAGCCATGCCGAAGGGCGTCGAGGCGCCGCGCGGCGTGATCAGGGTCATCGTATCGCCGACCTGAACACCGAGCGATTCGGCGAGCCGCTTGCCGATGGCGACGCCGCCCGAGCTGTCGAAATTCTCGACCGTGCCCTGGCGCAGGTTGCCCGCAACCGCGTCGATCCGGCCGATGTCGCTGCCGCGCACGCCGCGCACCAGGACGCCGCTGCCGCCGTACTGGCCGGATGCAAAAGCCTGGCCCTCGACCAGCGGCACGGCGCGGCGCACGCCTGGCACTTTGCCGATGCGCTCGGCCAGCTCGGCATAATCGGTCAGCGGCCGGTCGATCGCCGCGACGAAGACGTGGCCGTTGATGCCGACGATCTTGTCGAGGAGCTCCTTGCGGAAGCCGTTCATCACCGACAGCACGATGATAAGCGTCGCAACGCCGAGCATGATGCCGAGGAAAGAGAAGATGGCAATCACCGAGACGAAGCCTTCGCGCCGGCGCGTGCGCAGGTAGCGCCCCGCCACCATCCACTCGAAGGCAGCGAACGGGCGTGTGTCGGAAGGCGCGGCTTTGCTCATGGCGGGCAGGACTTAGCCCGCGAGCCGTGCGGCGACGTCGCCGACGGGCAGCAGCTCGCGCTCGCCGGTGCTGCGCTGCTTGAGCTCGACCTTGCCCTCGGCGAGGCCTTTCGGCCCAATGACGATCTGCCAGGGCACGCCGATCAGGTCGGCGGTGGCGAATTTCGCGCCCGGCCGCTCGTCGCGGTCATCATAGAGCACCTCGCGGCCGACGCCGGTGAGCGTCCGGTACAGAGTCCCGCAGGCCGCATCGGTGCCGCTGTCGCCGGGCTTGAGGTTGAGCAGCATCACGTCGAACGGGGCGACGGCTTCCGGCCAGATGATGCCGTTGTCGTCGTGGCTCGCCTCAATGAGCGCGGCGACGAGACGGCTCGGCCCGATGCCGTAGGAGCCCATGTGGACCGTGCGCTCCTGTCCGTCCGGCCCGGTCACGGTCGCGCCCATCGGCTCCGAATACTTCGTGCCGAAGTAGAAGATGTGCCCGACCTCGATGCCGCGCGCGGATACCTTCTTGTCATCGGACAGCGCCGCGAACGCCGCCTCGTCGTGCTTCTCCGAGGTCGCGGCGTAAAGCGAGGTCCAGCGGTCTACGGTGCTCTGCAGCCCGGCGACATCGTCGAAATCCGTCTCGGCGCCGGGCACGGGAAAGTCGAGATAGTCCTTGTGACAGAAGACTTCGCTCTCGCCGGTGGACGCGAGGATGATAAACTCATGCGACAGGTCACCCCCGATCGGGCCGGTATCGGCGCGCATCGGGATCGACTTCAGCCCGAGCCGCGCGAAGGTTCGCAAGTAAGCGACGAACATCTTGTTGTAGGAATGCCGCGCCCCCGCCTGATCGAGGTCGAACGAATAGGCGTCCTTCATCAGGAACTCGCGCGACCGCATGGTGCCGAAACGCGGGCGGATCTCGTCCCGGAACTTCCACTGCAGGTGATACAGATTGAGCGGCAGGTCCTTGTACGACTTCACATAGGCGCGGAAGATGTCGGTGACCATCTCCTCGTTGGTCGGTCCGTAGAGCATCTCGCGGTCGTGACGGTCGCGGATGCGCAGCATCTCCTTGCCATAGGCGTCGTAGCGCCCCGATTCCCGCCACAGCTCCGCCGACTGGATCGTCGGCATCAGGATCTCGATGGCCCCGGCGCGGTCCTGCTCCTGCCGGATGATGGCGTTGATCCGGTTGAGGACGCGCAGCCCAAGCGGCAGCCAGGAATAAATACCTGCGGACTGCTGGCGGATCAGGCCCGCCCGGAGCATCAGGCGATGTGAGACGATCTCCGCCTCTTTGGGCGTCTCGCGCAAGGTCGGCAGAAAATAGCGGCTTGAACGCATGCGGCGCCTTTACAGCGGATCACAGGGAGATGGTGCGATTCTGGACAGCGCACACAAAGACACACGACATGAAAAACACAAGCGGCGACAACCGCCTTGGGCCATGCGACGCACCCGTTTGCAACCTCCTTGCCGAAATCGGCGCCGCCTGCTGCACAAACAGGTGACAAATACTGTTCCCGACCCTATAACGGGCCCAGGCACGGCCCGTAAGTAGAGGGTGCTGGCCCCAAGTCTTGGGAGGACAACCCGAATTCGCCCGCGTTCGAGGCGGTGGCATGTCAGAAGCCAGGGTTCGCCGAAAGGCATTCAGCAAGGCATCGGCCTTGCTTTTTCTTTTGTAAGCTCCCCTACAACCCGGCCAGCGGCAGCAGCCAGGCGGCAGCCATCAGGACAATCCCGGCGACCCCCGTCGTCCAGATCGCCTTTTCCCTGAGCGCCGGCATCGTCGGCGCCCCCGGCTCGGTCCCGGCCGCGATCTCCCCCGCTTCGGACTGGCTGCGGACGCCGAACGGCAGGATGGCGAATACGGCGGTCCACCACACCACGAAGTAGAGCCCGATCGCACCGGAAATGGTGAGGCCGAGGACCAGGATCGCTGCA
>DATBIR010000151.1:0-7312 GCA_036556825.1 Beijerinckiaceae bacterium | reverse complement strand
ACGGCAAACCGTCCAAAAAAACGCGCCGAAGACCGTGAGACGCAAAGACGCAGCGTAGAAGACGGTCACGCGCCGAAAAACACGATGCGGGCCATCGTCCTGCATCCGGTGTTCCGCCATGAGCCGCACGCTGGGCGCGCGTCCCGTGCGGCCGAGACGCCGGCGCAACCGCGAATTGTCGTGCCGCCCGAGGCGCGTCTCGAAGAGGCCGTCGGCCTTGCCCGCGCGATCCAGCTCGAAATCGCCCAGAGCGGCCTCGTGCCGGTCAGCCGGCCGCGTCCCGCCACGCTGTTCGGCTCCGGCAAGGTCGAGGAGCTGCGCGGCATCGTCGAGGCCGAAGGGGCAGGGCTGGTCATAATCGATCACGCGCTCTCGGCGGTTCAGCAGCGCAACCTCGAAAATAGCTGGAAAACCAAGGTTCTCGACCGCACCGGGCTGATTCTGGAAATTTTCGGCGCCCGCGCGGCGACCAAGGAGGGCCGGCTGCAGGTCGAGCTGGCGCATCTCCTCTATCAGCGCAGCCGGCTGGTGCGGAGCTGGACGCACCTGGAGCGTCAGCGCGGCGGCTTCGGCTTTCTCGGCGGCCCCGGCGAGACGCAGATCGAGGCCGACCGGCGCGTGATCGGCGAGCGCATCGACGCCATCCGCAAGGATCTGGCCGGCGTCCGCCGCACCCGCGAGCTGCACCGCGCCAACCGCCGCCGCACGCCGTTTCCGATCGTGGCGCTGGCCGGCTACACCAATGCCGGCAAATCGACGCTGTTCAACGCCCTCACCGAGGCCGACGTTACCGCCGAGGACAAGCTGTTCGCGACGCTCGACCCGACCATGCGCCGCCTGAAGCTGCCCGGCGGCGACGCCATCATCTCCGACACGGTCGGCTTCATCTCCGACCTGCCGACCACGTTGATCGCCGCCTTCCGCGCCACGCTGGAGGAGGTGCTCGAAGCCGATCTGATCCTGCATGTCCGCGACATCGCCGCGCCGTTCTCCGAGCAGCAGAAGCATGATGTCGAGGCGGTGCTGGCCGAGCTCGGCGTCGAGGTCGAGGGGCACGAGTCGAAAATCCTCGAGGTCTGGAACAAGATCGACCTGCTGGAGGGCGACCAGCGCCACATCCTGGCAGCACAAGGCGAGCGGCTCGACCGGCCGCCCGTGCTGCTCTCCGCGCGCACCGGCGAAGGGCTCGAAGCGCTCAAGCGCCGCATCGGCGAGGTGCTGGCGCGCGATCACATAATCCGTGTCTTCGATCTCGATTCCGGTGACGGCGTCCTGGCCCACTGGCTCTACGAGCACGGCCAGATCTGCGCCCGCCAAGACCACGACGACGGCACGACGCGCATCACCGCCCGCCTCGCCGCCGCCGATCTTGAGCGGTTCGAGCACCTGCGCGCCCAGCGCGCCGCCGAGGGGTAGGACGGGGTAGGGTGCCTCTTGGCGCAAGTCGGGCTGGGCGTTTCCCGGACGCGCCAGTCTTTCGACAAGTTATCGTAAGAGCGATGTAAGCGGAACCCGGACGATTGCACGAATTCCGCTTGGGGCGACGGGAGGCCGCCCCTCTGGAATAGGTCATTTCGCGTCGCAGGGAGTGCCGCTGACCTTACAGACCCATGCCGAGCCCGGATGGCCCATGGACGAAGGAATAACCCCTCTGCCCGCGTATTTGCCGGATGTGTTGGGACTGCAGTCTTCCGAGCCTGACCCAACATTGTCCGAATTGCGGAACGATCTTTCGACTCTTCCTTCGATAGCGGCCTCCCAGGCCTCCCACGCCAGAGATTTGGCTACGCCTTTTGAGTCAGCGAAGCCGATAGCGGCGACCTTGATGGGCTTGCACTGCTTTGCCACGGCATCTGAACTTTTCATCGCCAAGCCCGCAGCGAATAACGCAATGATGATTTGTACGCTTTTCATCATGATAACTCGCTCAATATGAGATCCACTGATGTCGTCAACGTCGGATTATATGCCGCAAATTACAGTGAAAAACTGTTACGCAGATCACAGATAAGCATTGCGCGCGGTCAACATTGCGCCCGTTGCGTTACCTGAGCCGCGCCGTCAGGACTGCCTTGGCAGCGCGATGACCGTGCCGCTGTTGCTGTCAATGTCGATCATTGGCAGGTCTTTATGAGTTGCGGCCAAGGCCAGTCCGGTATAGGAGCGGCCACCGTCTTCCCGGCGGATTCGGCCGTCACTGGTGTCGGCTTTCCACGCGAGCAGGTCGCCGAATTTTTCGAGGTTCGCCGCGGGCCAGTCGTTAAGTGTGCAGGCCCGCACATAGTCTTCGTAAGCTGAAGTAAGTGCGAGCTTGCCGGATGGATGATGACGCACGTGTGCCTGTAACCACAGGTCAAAAATATGCCCCGGCGTAAGCGGGTTGTCCGGGGTCAGTACGACAGTCCCAGGCAGGCCGGATCCCGGTGTAACGCGCGAGGCGGTACCCTCGGCCAACCTGTACGATTCCGCTGCGGCCAGGACCGCAAGCCGGCCCAAAATGCCTGCGCCGGCAACCGCCGCGAGAGATATGGCAAGCGCAAGCAGCCGCCGGAATGTATCCTTGCCGCCGAGGCCGGCGAACTGGCCGTCGCCAATGACAGAGCGCGGCGTCCAGCCGCTGTCACGCCATTCGCCGCGCTCGATGGATTGCAACTCGGCGAACTGCCGCGCCCGCTCATTGGAAATGGCCGCGCAATCCGTGCGCTGCTGTGGGGTCTGCGGCTTCTCGCAACCGCCCGATGCCGTCCAGGCCGCCCATTCCGCACCGCTCCGGGCAAACTCCTTGCGTAGCTCTGCGGCGCGCGCGGATGCTCGGGCCGCGGAGCGCTGCGCCGGAGTTTCGGCGGTGGCGACGAACAGCGCCCCCCCGATCGCAGTCAGCGCGAGCGCAACACGCCAGAACGCCGCTGCCTGTTTCGCCTCGACCGGATAAGTACGACTCATCAACGCCGCGGCCAGCGGCGCACCGGCGAGCGCGAGCGTTATGGCGGCGGCAAGGGCGCCCAGCCTGAGCAATTCGCCCCAGGTCTCTGCGAGATCGCTGGCAAAATCCAAAGCGAACAATAATGCAACGAGAGTGAGCAGCGCCGCAGCGCCTCCGAAAGTGCCGGCTACCACGCGCGATCCGAGCCGCGCCGAGCGATAGGCCGCGTCACGTTCCGCGGAGGCGATTGATCCCGGCTCGTGGGGCGGATCTCCGATCTTAGTCATCAAACCAGGTCTCCCTTGCAGGACGCGCGGCACGCTTAGCACGACCTATCCGGAGGTCAGCGCGGACGATCGAATGAATTAACAATTTGTCAAAGCGCGTGTTCCGCTGGCTTTTACTGGCGAGAAGGACCATTCCGATATCATACGTCGTATGGTCGACCGGATCGTGTTCGCGGATTGCCGGCGGCATGATTTGCCGCCTTTGCGCGACGCCTATACGGATGTACGGCACTGGAGTACATAGGGGGAAACAAGGGAGGCGGGATCCGAATGAGCACGAAACCTGACACGACGGCCGTCGAAGCGGGCACTGAGAGCAACGCCCGCTCGCCGGCCGCAGACCCGGCCGACCCGGCAGGGGAGGGCGCCCGCGGGACATCAGGCGTGCGCTCCGACTGGTTTGCGACGCCGGTCTGGCGCTTCCACGTGGCCGGCCATCAGGCGCTGAACGAGAAGCTGCTGCAGTTCGTGGGCGAGGAGCGCCAGCGCAATCCGGGCGGGGTCAAGGGCCGCTCGAGCGTGATGGGATGGCACAGCGGCAATCAACTGCACCGCCGCCCGGAGATGCGGGAGTTCCTGGCCGTGCTTCACGGCAATGTCGCGGAGGTCGCGCGCGCCTACCGGCTCGACACCAGCCAGGCCACGCTCAAGCTGGAGACATGCTGGGCGATGGTGAACGGCAGGATGGCGTCGGGGGCCATTCACTGTCATCCGAATTCCTTCCTCAGCGGCGTGTATTACGTGAGCACGAACGAGGAGTCCGGGAACATCTTTTTTCAGGATCCGCGCCCCGGCGCCAATATGGCCGCATGTCCGGTCACGGAATATACGCCCTTGACGATCCGGCAATTCTCCTACCAGCCGGTTGCCGGCGCGATGCTGTTCTTTCCGAGCTGGCTCTATCACGGCGTGGAGCCGAACCTGTCCGATGCGCCGCGCGTGAGCCTGAGCTTCAATTTCCGGCTCGAATGGGCGTCCGGCCGGTAAGGCGGCTCACTTGGCCTTGTCCAGCGCCCTGATCTCGTTCCAATAGACCTCCATCTCGTCGAGCGAGGCTTCGCCCAGCACCCGGCCCTGCTCCTGCAGCCGCTTTTCGACATGGCGGAAGCGGCGCTCGAATTTGGCGTTGGCATTTTGCAGGGCGGTTTCCGGGTCGACATCGAGGCGGCGGGCCAGGTTGGCAAGGACGAAGAGCAGATCGCCGAATTCCTCCTGAATATGGGCCGGATCGCCGGCCGCCATTTCCTCCTCCAGCTCGCCGAGCTCCTCCTTGACCTTATCCAGGATCTGCTGCGCCCGCGCCCAGTCGAACCCGACCTTCGCGGCGCGCCTTTGCAGCTTGACCGAGCGCGAGAGGGCAGGGAGAGCGAGCGGCACGCCGGCGAGATGGCTCGCCTCCGATGCGGGCGCGGCGCCGGTTGCGGCGCGCTTGGCTTCGGCCTCCTCGGCCTTCACGCGGTCCCACAATCCGCGGAGCTGGACGCCGGCTTTGACCTCCTCGTCGCCGAACACATGCGGGTGGCGGCGAATCATCTTACGGGTGATCGCGTCAACCACGGCGTGAAAATCGAAGGCGTTGCCCTCCTCCGCCATCCGCGCATGATAGACGACCTGCAGGAGCAGATCGCCGAGCTCGTCCTTGAGATCGGGCAGATCGCCGCGCGCAATGGCGTCGGCGACCTCATAGGCTTCCTCGATGGTGAAGGGCGCGATGGTTGCAAAAGTCTGCTCGCGGTCCCAGGGGCAGCCATGCTCGGCATCGCGCAGGACGGCCATCAGGCTCAGGAGGTCGTCGACCGTCATCGGGTCTGGCTCGGCCACCTTGGCGTTGAGCCGTGCAATGCGCGCGACGGCGTCATCGGAGGGGCTGTCCTGGTCGGTGCTCATTGCTGCCCGTCAATTCCCACGCACCGGCGCCGTCGGTCGCCGAGCAGCGGCATCAAACCGCGGCTCCGGCGAACCTTGGCAGCTAAAATCAGCCTTGACACAAGGTTAACGCCGATTCGCATAAGGTGTATTATGAAAAATACGCCGCTATGGCCCTGATATTTCACGAATTTTCGTAATATCGGCTCGCCAGCCGGTGCAGCAGCATGACGCCGTAGCCGGAGGCCCAGCTCTGGCTGATGTCGGTGGCGGGCGATCCCATGGCGGTGCCGGCGATGTCGAGATGCGCCCAGGGCACGCCGGGCTTCACGAAACGCTGCAGGAACTGCGCCGCGGTGATCGAGCCTGCATCGCGCCCGCCGACATTCTTCATGTCCGCGACCTTGGAGTTGATCATTTTGTCGTATTTCGCATCGAGCGGCAGCCGCCAGACCTTTTCGCCGGTTTCCTTGCCGGCGACGCTGAGCTGGTCGGACAGCGCGTCGTCGTTGGAGAACAAGCCGGCGTGCTCCTTGCCGAGCGCGACGATGACGGCGCCGGTCAGCGTCGCCAGCGTGACGATGCAGCGCGGATTGAAGTGCTCCTGGGCGTACCACATGATGTCGGCGAGCACGAGCCGGCCTTCGGCGTCGGTGTTGATCACCTCCACGGTCTGGCCGGAGAGCGTCGTGATGATGTCGCCGGGGCGCTGCGCGGTGCCGCTCGGCATGTTCTCGGTCAGGCCGATGATGCCGATGGCGTTGACCTTGGCGTTGCGCTTGGCGAGGGCCAGCATGGCGCCGGTGACGGCCGCGGCGCCGCCCATGTCGCCCTTCATGTCCTCCATGCCGGCGGCCGGCTTGATGGAAATGCCGCCCGAATCGAAGCACACGCCCTTGCCGACAAAGCATACCGGCTTGGCGTCGCTGTCGGCGAGGCCGTTCCAGCGCATGATGGCGACGCGGCTGCCGCGGGCGCTGCCCTGCCCCACCGCGAGCAGCGCGTTCATGCCGATGGCGGCGAGGCGCTTCTCGTCCAGGATCTCGACGTCGATGCCGTGGCTCGCGAGCGGCGCGAGGCGCGCGGCGAACTCCTCCGGCGACAGGACGTTCGGCGGCTCGTTGACGAGGTCGCGCGCCAGGCTCACCCCCTCGCCGACGGCGCGCAGGGCGCCGAGGCCTGCGGTCGCTTCGGCAGGATCGGCGCAGAGAAATCTCAGCGAGGATAACTTTGCCGAATCTTCCTCTTCCTCATCGTTTTCTTTCTTTTTCTTCTTGTATTTCTTGAACTCGTAGCTGCGCAGCATGGCGCCGAGCGCGATCAGCCCGGCCTGACGGGGCGAGATCCCGGCGGTTTCGACCGTCTCCAGGAGCACGTCGGCCGCACCGACCCGCGACGCGCCGAGACGCCCGCGCAGCCGTCCGCCGAGGCCCAGCCAGTCGGTTTCGGTGTATTTGGAAAGCGTGCCGAGGCCCATCACGATCAGCCGGTCGATGTCGAGCCCGGACGGCGCGATCAGGTCGAGCGAGGCCTTCTTGCCGCCGTTGAATTTGGCGATGTCGACCGCGCGGGAAATCATGCCGCCGGCGCGGGTGTCGAGCGCCTTCAGCCGCGGCGGGAACGTGCCGCTGGACTCCGTGAACGCCACGCACACCTTGGCTTTTCCCGCATCGAGCGGTGCAAACGTAATCTCTGTCGTATCCGTCATCGGCCTCTCGACCCCGGTTGATCTTGGGACTGGCTCCGCCCAGTGACATCCCCTCCCCTCACCGCGAAGCGCAAGGGGAAAGCGCGGGCACTGTCGGACTAAAACACTAGCGTGGCTGGAATGATTACTCTACACAAGCGCCACATCAATGCAACGTCCGGTGCCGCATAGTCGAAAATCCGCCATCTTGCCGTGCGAGCGCTGTGGGTGGCGCGGGGTTTTGCGTGTGCGCCGCCGGTACCCCATTTGCTCATGAATTTGATCGGCCGTTATATTTTCCGCCAGACGGCGACCTCACTGGCGATGATTCTGACCACGCTCACGCTGATCGTCTGGATGACGACCGCGCTGCGGCAGATTTCGCTCGTCACGAATCAGGGCCAGAGCTTCCTGATCTTCCTCAACATCACCCTGCTCGCCATGCCGAACCTGATCGCGATCGTGGCGCCGGTCGCGCTGCTGATCTCGGCGCTGCACACGCTGAACCGGCTCTCCGGCGACAGCGAGCTGATCGTGCTTTCGGCCTCG
>DATBIR010000150.1:0-2633 GCA_036556825.1 Beijerinckiaceae bacterium | reverse complement strand
TCCAAGCGTTCGGCGATCAAGCAGGTCGCCTCCGGCCGCTTCGGCGTCACGACGGAATATCTCGTCAATTCCGACGTGATGCAGATCAAGATCGCGCAGGGCGCCAAGCCTGGCGAAGGCGGCCAGCTGCCCGGCCACAAGGTCGACGCCAAGATCGCGCGCGTGCGTCACTCGACGCCCGGCGTCGCCCTGATCTCGCCGCCGCCGCACCACGACATCTACTCGATCGAGGACCTGGCGCAGCTCATCTTCGACCTGAAGAACGTCAATCCGCGCGCTGACGTCTCGGTGAAGCTCGTCGCCGAGGTCGGCGTCGGAACGGTTGCGGCGGGCGTCGCCAAGGCGCGCGCCGATCACATCACGATCTCCGGCTTCGAAGGCGGCACGGGGGCGAGTCCCCTCACCTCCATCAAGCATGCCGGCAGCCCGTGGGAGATCGGCCTCGCCGAGACGCAGCAGACGCTGGTTCTGAACCGGCTGCGCGGCCGCGTCGCGCTGCAGGTCGACGGCGGGCTGCGCACCGGGCGCGACGTGGTGATCGGGGCGCTGCTCGGCGCCGACGAGTTCGGCTTCTCGACGGCGCCGCTGATCGCCGCCGGCTGCATCATGATGCGCAAGTGCCACCTCAACACCTGCCCGGTCGGCGTCGCCACCCAGGACCCGGTGCTGCGCAAGCGCTTCAAGGGCCTGCCCGAGCACGTGATCAACTACTTCTTCTTCGTCGCCGAGGAAGTGCGCGAGCTGATCGCCGAGATGGGATTTCGCAAGCTCGACGAATTGATCGGCCAGGCCGATCTTCTCGACAAGGTCGAGGCGATCGCGCACTGGAAGGCGAAGGGCCTCGACTTCACGCGCATCTTCCGCAAGCCGGAGGTCGCGCCGGATGTGGCGGTCCGCCACATGGAGCGCCAGCAGCATCCGATCGAGGACGTTCTCGACCGCAAGCTGATCGCTCAGGCTAGGCCCGCGCTCGACAGCGGCGAGCCGGTGACGATCGAGGCCACGATCCGCAACGTCGACCGCACCGTCGGCGCGATGCTGTCGGGCGAGATTGCCGCCCGCCACGGCCACGAAGGCCTTCCCGACGACACCGTCTGCGTCAAGCTGACCGGCACCGCCGGGCAGAGCTTCGGCGCGTGGCTGGCGGCCGGCGTCACCCTGATCCTCGAAGGCGACGCCAACGATTACGTCGGCAAGGGCCTTTCGGGCGGCAAGCTGATCGTCAAGCCGTCACCGCGCTCGAAGGCGGTGCCGGAGAAGTCGATCGTCGTTGGCAACACCGTGCTCTACGGCGCCATCGCCGGCGAGTGCTACTTCCGCGGCGTCGCCGGCGAGCGCTTCGCGGTGCGTAATTCCGGCGCCATCGCCGTGGTCGAGGGTACCGGCGATCACGGCTGCGAATACATGACCGGCGGCGTCGTCGTGGTGATCGGGCCGACCGGCCGCAACTTCGCGGCCGGGATGTCGGGCGGCATCGCCTATGTGCTGGACGAGGACGGCACCTTCGCCAAGCGCTGCAACCTGTCCATGGTCGATCTCGAGCCGGTCGAGGAGGAAGAGGATCTGATGCAGCGCCTGCATCACCACGGCGGCGATCTCGAGACCAAGGGGCGCATCGACATCATGGCCAACATGTCGGGCCATGACGAGGAGCGCCTGATGCAGCTGATCACCAACCACATGAAATACACCGGCTCGACGCGCGCCAAGGAGATCCTCGACGGTTGGGCGACCTACCGCACGAAGTTCGTCAAGGTGATGCCGGTCGAGTATCGCCGCGCGCTGCGCGAGATGGAAAAGATCCGCATGCTGCAGGCCGCGGAGTGACGCGAAGCGGCACGCCGCTTCGCGTCATCCCCGGGCGAGCCAAGGCGAGACCCGGGGATCTCGAACAGGATCGGGCGCCGTAGGCGCCACACTCGGATCGAGATGGCCGGGCCGAGCCCGGCCATGACACGGTCAGGATGAAAATGGCCGGGCCGAGCCCGGCCATGACACTGAAAGAATAGAATGGGCAAGGTTACAGGTTTTCTCGAATACGACCGGCAGGAGCAGAAGTATCAGCTCGCCGCCGACCGCATTCGCCATTTCCGCGAGTTCACTCTGGCGGTCGACGAGGGCGACCTGCGCAAGCAGGCCGCGCGCTGCATGGATTGCGGCATCCCGTTCTGCCATGGCCCGACCGGCTGCCCGGTGCACAACCAGATCCCGGACTGGAACGACCTCGTCTACAGCGACGACTGGTTCGAGGCGCAGCGCAACCTGCACTCGACCAACAATTTTCCTGAATTCACCGGCCGCATCTGTCCGGCGCCGTGCGAGGAGGCGTGCACGCTCAACCTCGAGAACCAGCCGGTCACCATCAAGAATATCGAGCAGGCCATCGCCGACAAGGCCTGGGAGATGGGCTGGGTGAAGCCGGAGCCGGCGGAGGTCACGACGGGCAAGCGCGTCGCCGTCATCGGCTCGGGACCGGCGGGCCTCGCGGCGGCGCAGCAGCTCGCGCGCGTCGGCCACGAGGTGCACGTGTTCGAGCGGCAGGCCAGGCCCGGCGGCCTGCTCCGTTACGGCATCCCGGACTTCAAGATGGAGAAGTATCACATCGACCGCCGCGTGAAGCAGATGGAGGCCGA
>DATBIR010000149.1:0-28362 GCA_036556825.1 Beijerinckiaceae bacterium | reverse complement strand
TTCGCCGCGCCCGCGCGCCGGATATTGCACGCGCTGGAAGCGCGCGAAGATGGCGAAGGGGCTGTCGTTTCGGCTGCTCACTTCGATCACCTGCCCGAGGCCGCCGCGGCGGCGGCCGGCGCCGCCGGAATCCTCGCGCAGTTCCTTCTTCCAGAACACCACCGGCGTCATCGCCTCGGTGATCTCGATGGCGATCGACTTGACGCCGGACGGGAAGGGCGTCGCCGCGAGCCCGTCGCCTTTGGGATGGGCGCCCATGCCGCCGCTTTGGAACGTGGTCGAGTTGAACGCGGGCGCGCTGCCCGCGGCGGTTCCCGTGATGCCGGGGCCGGCGCCGAAGCGCAGCGTCCAGCTGGCGCCGGTGCCCTCGGCCGGGGTGGCGTCGGGCATCGCCTGCGCAAAGCAGCCGAACACCGCGTCCGGCAGCATCTGGCCGATCACGGCGCGCGCGGTCACCGGCGCCGGGAAGGGCGCGTTGACAAGCGAGCCTTCCGGCGCCGTCACCTTGATGCGGGCGAGCACGGCGGCGTTGTTGGCGAGGCGCGCCGCCACCAGGCATTTGACGCCGAAGCTCGTATAGGCGTCGGTGTAGCAGAGCGGGCAGTTGACGCCGTAGCGCGAGGCCGGCGAGGTGCCGGCGAAATCGACGCGGATGATGTCGTCCTCGATCGTCAGCGTGGCGACGAGATCGACGGGGCTGTCGAAGCCGTCGATGCGCATGGCGCTGGTCCAGGTGCCCTTCGGGAGTCGCGCGATCGCCTCGCGCATGGCGCGGTCGCTGGCGCCGAGGATGTGCGCGCTCAAGGCCGAGAGGTCGCTCAGCTCGTATTCCGCGAGCATGCGCGTCAGGCGCCTGGCGCCCGCCTCGTTGCTGGCGATCAGCGCGTAGACGTCGCCCTCGAGCCGGTCGGGCTCGCGGCTGTTGGCGCGCATCAGGTCGATCAGCCAGCGGTTCATCTCGCCTTCGACGCACAGCGGCATGATGGGGATGAACAGCCCCTCGCTGAACACGTCGCGCGAGGTCGGGTCGGGGCCGTTGCCGCCGATGTCGGCGACATGCGCCGTGCAGGCGAACAGGGCGACGAGCCTGCCGCGATGGAAGGCCGGCGTCACCACGGTCAGGTCGAACAGGTGGCCCGTTCCCTTCCACGGGTCGTTGGTGACGTAGGCGTCGCCCTCGCGCATCGTGTCGGCGGGAATGGCTGCGAGGAAATGGCCGATCGAGCGGGCCATCGAGTTGACGTGGCCGGGCGTGCCGGTCACCGCCTGCGCCAGCAGCCGCCCCTGCGGGTCGAACACGCCGGCCGAGAGATCGCCGGCCTCGCGCACCACGGTGCTGAAGGCGACGCGCATCATGGTGCGCGCCTGCTCCTCGACGACGTTGATCAGGCGGTCCCACATCACCTGGCTGCGGATCTTCTGGAAGGCGTCGCTCATGAGGTGGCCTCGCGCGTGAGCACGAGATGCTTGTGCGCGCTGACCGCGCCGTGAAAACCGCTCGGGACGAAGGTGGTCGTCTGGTCCTCGACGACCAGCGCCGGGCCGGTGAAGGTCGCGCCGGGCGACAGGCCGGCGCGCGCGATGACGGCCGCTGTGACGAAGCGGCCGAGCCCGGCGTCGAAGACCTCGGTTTTGGCCGTCACCCGAGCCGCGCCGGTCGCCACGTCCCTGCTTTCGACATCCTCCTGCAACCCGTTCGTCGGCCGCGACAGGACCAGCGTCCAGGTCAACGCCTGGACCCGCAGGTTCGGAATGGTGCGGCCGTAGTTGCTGCGATACTGCGCATGGAACAGCGCCTCGAGCTCGGCGGCGTCGCTGTCGGCATAGTCGCGCGCCGGCAGCTCGACGCTGAGGTCGTGGCCCTGGCCGCGGTAGCGCATGTCGCTGAGCCGGCGCTCGATGCAGCCGCTGCCGCCGCCGGCGAGCTGCAGGACCGCTTCGGCTTCCTTGCGCAGGTCGGCGAAGATGCGGTTGACGACGGCGGCGTCGAAGCGGTCGAGCGCGACCAGCTGCGAGCGCACCGCCTCGTAGGCGATCGGCGCGCGCAGGAAGCCGTGCGCCGAGCCGACGCCGGCGCCGTCCGGCACGACCACCGTGTCAACGCCGAGTTTCTGGGCGATGCGCGCCGCGTGCAGCGGCGCCGCGCCGCCGGTGGCGATGAGCACGCGCGTCTCGACCTGGTCGCCGTTGTCGGCGGCATGGACGCGCGTGGCGTTGGCCATGTTCTCGTCGACGATCTCGATGATGCCGGCCGCCGCCGACGCAAGATCGAGCGCGCCGGGTTCGGCGACGTCGCGCGTGATGGCGGCGCGCGCCCGCGCCGCGTCGAGCGGCATGGTGCCGCCGGCGAAGGCGTCGGGATCGAGCCTGCCGAGCACCACGTCGGCATCGGTGACGGTCGGCCTGTCGCCGCCGCGCCCGTAACAGGCCGGGCCGGGGGCCGCGCCCGCGCTCTCGGGACCGACGGCGATGCGGCCGAGGGCGTCGACCGCGGCGATCGAGCCGCCGCCGGCGCCGATCTCGATCATGTCGATCACCGGGATTCGCAGCGGCAGGCCGCTGCCGGGCAGAAAGCGATATTCGCGCGCCACTTCCATCGAGCGGCTGTGACGCGGCTCGAAGTCGTTGAGCAGGATGATCTTGGCGGTCGTGCCGCCCATGTCGAAAGCGATCGAGGCGGGCGCGTTCAGCTCGCGCGCAATGTGCCGGGCCAGGATGGCGCCGCCGGCCGGGCCCGATTCGACGAGCCGGATCGGGAAGCGGATCGCCGTCTCGACCGAGGTCAGCGAGCCGGCCGACATGATCATCAGCAGCGGCGCGTCGAGACCGATCGCCGCGAGTTCGCGCCGCACCTTGCCGAGATAGCCGGCCATCAGCGGCTGCACATAGGCGTTGGCGACGGTGGTCGAGGTGCGGTCGTATTCGCGGATCTCCGGGCACACCTCGTGCGAGAGGCTGACGTAGAGCCCCGGGCATTCCTCGCCCAGGATGTCGCGCACGCGCGATTCGTGGGCGGGATTGCGGTAGGAATGCAGGAAGGAAACCGCGACGGCTTCGACGCGCTCAACTTGCAGCTTGCGCGCCAGCTGCCGGACGGCGCCTTCGTCGAGCGCGAGCAGCACCTCGCCGTCGGCGCCGACACGCTCGGGCACTTCGAGACGCAGCGGCCGCTTCACGAGCGGGTCGGGCCGCCTCATCTCGAGGTCGTATTGATCGAAGCGGTGGCCGTAGGCGAATTCGAGCGTGTCGCGAAAGCCCGCCGTGGTGACGAGCGCCGTGCGGGCGCCGCGGCGCTCGATGATGGCGTTGGTCGCCAGCGTGGTGCCGTGGATCGTGTGCGCGACCTCCGCGGGTTTGACGCCGGCCTTGCGCAGCACCTCGCTGACGCCCGCCACGAGGCCGACCTCGGGCGCGTGCGGCGTCGTCAGCACCTTTCCCGAAACGAACCCTGCCGGCGTCTGCAACACCACGTCGGTGAACGTGCCGCCGATGTCGACGGCGAGTCGGCTTGTCCCCATCACATCCTTGTTCCTGCGCCGGACGCTTTCGGCGCGCGCTGCACGGCGTCGCCTCGGCCGCTTCTTGTTGCCGAGCCTGTTACCTGGCGCCTTCGAGCGCAGCGGCGACGCGCCCGGCCACGGCCGGCGGCGTCGCCAGCACGCGCCTGATCAGCTCGGCCACCTTCTCGCCCGACAGGGGATCGACGTCGATCTTCATCTTCTCGGCCTCGGCGAGATAGGCCGGGTCCCTCATGGTCGCATCGAAGGCGCGGCGCAACGCATCGACGCGCTGTTGCGGCACGTCCGGCGGCAGGAAGAACGGCCGCCCGTATTCGAGCCGCGCCACCATCAGGCGCAGCGCCTGCCTGTCCTCCTCGGTCCTCGCCAGGCTGAACACGGTCGGCACGTCCTTCAGCTCGGGATCGGGCTCCTCGTTGAACACGGCGATCAGGCGCACCTTGTTGTCGCGCAGCCAGTCGGAGTTGAGCACCTTCAAGGCGAGCCAGCCGTTCGAGCCCATGCCCTGCACCTCGCCGCGCTCCATGGCGAGGTGGATCTCATGGGTGCCCTTGTAGCCGGACACGAGCTTGAATTTCAGGCCGAGGATGTCGGCGGCGACTTTCGGAAAGTCGACCTGCGTCGTGCCGGGATTGGTCGCGCCGACGACGATCTCGGTCGTCTTCACGTCCTCGAGCTTGTGGATCGGCGACGTGTGCCAGACGTAGAAGACCTGCGTGTCGCGGTTGGTGCTTCCGATCCAGTTGAGCTTCGTCGGATCGAAGCGGGCGGCCTTGGGCGTGAGCAGCGGCGCCGTCGGCGCGCCGTTGATCGCCGCGCCCATCACCGAGCCGTCGCGCGGCGCCGTGTTGTAGAGCGAGTTGACCATCACCACGCTGCCGGCGCCGGGCTGGTTCTGCACGACGATCACCGGCTTGCCGGGAATGTGGTTGGCGAGGTGCCGCGCCAGCAGGCGCGCATTGAGGTCGTAGCCGGACCCGGCGGCGGAGCCGACCAGCATGGTGACCTGGCGGCCCTTGTAGAAGGCCTCGACCTCGTCCTGCGCCACCGCCACGCCGGCATGGGCCAGGCAGGCGAGCAGCGCGGCGAACATCCTCAACGCGAATGCCATCGTCATCCTTCCTGATCGTTCAGGCGCAGGCGCGCCGCGGCGCCTTGTCCCCGCATTGCCCGGCTTCCCCGCATTGCCCGCCTTGCACAAGCCGACGCATGCCTGGCTCCACCAGATTCCAGCAAAATACTGAGGCCGGCGGCGCAGGCAAGCGCGCGCGGCGGCACGCTGGCAAAGCCGACCGGATCACGCTAGGAGCGTGGATCAATCGACGCATCAACAACGGTCGAAGGAGAGGAGACGATGTTCGACATACGAACGGCCGCGCGCGTGCTCGGCTGCTCCCTGGCGGCAAGCCTCGCGTTGACGACGGCGGCGCCGGCGCAAGGGCAATCGGCCGAAGAGTTCTTCAAGTCGGCGCAGCTGACGATGTATGTCGGCTCGGGAGCCGGCGGCGGCTACGACACGCTGGGGCGGCTCGTCGCCCGCCATATGAGCCGCTTCCTGCCCGGGCAGCCGGCCTTCGTCGTCAAGAACATCCCGGCCGCCTCGGGCGTGCAAAGCGCCAACTTCGTGTTCAACTCGGCGCCGAAGGACGGCTCGGCGATCCTGGCGGCCACCAACGCGTCGCTGATCCTGCCGCTCTACGGATCACCCGTCGCGCAATACGATCCGCGCAAGTTCGAATGGATCGGCAGCGTCTTCAAACAGCAGGCGATCTGCGTGAGCTGGCACAACGTGCCGGTCAAGACGCTCGAGGACGCCACGCGGCGCGAGATCACCATGGGCGCCACCGGCGTGAGCGGCGGCCCCGGAGTCTTCCCGCGCATCCTCAACACCATGGTCGGGACGAAGTTCAAGCTGATCACCGGCTATACGACCGGCGACATGCGCCTGGCGCTCGAGAAAGGCGAGGTCGACGGCATCTGCGGGCTCGCCTGGCAGACCTACAAGACCGTGAGCCGCGACTGGATCGAGAACAGGAAGATCAACATCTTTGCGCAGATGGGCCTGGAGAAGCATCCCGATCTGCCGCACGTGCCGCAGGCCTTCGAATTGATCAAGAACCCGGCCGACAGGCAGGTGCTCGAGCTGCTCGCGGTGCCGCAGGAATTCGGGCGCCCCTTCGTGGCGCCGCCCGGCGTGCCGGCGGACCGCATGGCGATCTATCGCAACGCCTTCCAGGCGATGCTCAGGGACGAGCAGTTCATCGCCGACCTCGCCCGGCAGGGCGGCACCGTCGAGGCGCTCGACGACAAGCAGATCCAGGCGCTGCTCGCGCGCGCCTATGCGGCCCCGAAGGAGATCCGCGATCGCGCCGGCGAATATGCGGCGAACATGAACTGACACCCGCCTCGCGCAGGGCGCGCGACGTCAGACGAAGTTGAGGCAGCCGGGGACATGCCCCGGCGCCAGGGCCGAGACCCTGGTGCGAAGGTGGCGGACGGCCGCCCACAGCACCGCCTGGTTGCTGTTGACCACGGGCTTTCTCGTCGCCTCCTCGATGGCGTCGATGGCGTCGATCTGGGTGGTGTTGGTGCAGGCGAGCAGAAAGCCGTCGCTGTCGGGCCGGTCGTTGGCCAGCGCGAGCTCGATCCAGCGCTGCGCCGGCACCTGGATGAACTCGTCGCCGCCGCTCAGGCCGAGCGCCACATCGTGCACCACGTCAATTCCCATCTCGCGAAAATAGGCGCTTTCGTGGTCGTTGGTCGCCTGGACGTAAGGCGTGATCAGGACGATCCTGCGCAGGCGCAGAGCGGCTAGGGCGTCGACGATCGCGCCCGCCGTGGACAGCGCCTCGATGCCGGTCGCGTCGCGGATGGCGGCGAGCAGCCGCGCGTCCCCGGCGGCGCCCTCCTTCATCGATGTCGAGGTGCAGTTGAAGACGATCAGGTCAGGCCTGGCGTCGGCGAGCGTGATCGCGGCGCGCGCGACTTCCGGCACCAGCTCGGCCACAGGCTTCCGCCAGCGGCCGGTCAGTTGCGCGCGTGCGAAATGAACGCCGAGATTGACGGGCGCATAATGAGGAAGCTGCGGCTCGATCATGCGGTTGCTGGTCGGCAGGATCACGCCGATGCGGGCGACGGCCGCCGGTCGCTGGCCGGCTGCGCCTCGCGGTTCACCTGCAGCGCTCACGCGCGATGCTCCTCAGCTGACGCTCCGGGACAAAGGCATCATGGCACTGCGGCTGCGCCTGCCGCCAGCGTCTCCTTGTCGTAGCCGGCAACCCTTTCGTAGCTGCGCGACAGCGCGACAAGCTCCTGGCGCGAGATCACGTCGTCGATGCGCGCGAACGGCTTGTCGCCGGTCCGCCGCCACACCTCTTTCAGTATCGCGTCCGGCGGGCTTTCGCGGTTGGTCAGCACGATCTTCGACGTGACCGGCAGCCGCTGCGCTTCGTAGGCCTTCAGGGCGGCGACCGGATCGGCCATGGTTGCGAGACAATCCGCGAGCATGCGCGCATCGAGGATCGCCTGGGCCGAGCCATTGGCACCGCGCGGATACATCGGGTGGGCCGCGTCGCCGAGCAGGGTGAGCCGGTCGAAACTCCAGCGGGGCAGGGGATCCTGGTCGACCATCGGGAACTCGAGGATGAAGTCGGCGCGCCGGCACAGCTCGGGCACGTCGAGCCAGTCGAACTTCCAGTCGGCAATGCGGTCGAAAAAATCCTCGATGCGGCCGGGGCGGTTCCAGTCGCGACGCTCGAGGTAGCGCGGCGTCTCCACGTCGACGACCCAGTTGATCAGCTGGTTGCCGTCCTGGTCGATGTCGTCGCGGATCGGATAGATCAGCATCTTGGCGGTGTCGAACCAGCCGAGCCGGACCATGGTGGCGCCGCTCAAGAACGGCTTTGCGCGCGTCGCGCCGCGCCACATGTTGATGCCCGAATAGCGCGGCTTGCCCTCGTGCGGGTAAAACTGTTTGCGCACGACGGAATGAATGCCCTCGCAGTCGATCACGATATCGGCGCGTTGCGGGGGGCGGCCGTTCTCGAACCGGACCGTTGCGCCGGCGTCATCCTGCTCGACGCCGGCGCAGCGCCAGCCGGTGTGCAGGTTCTCGCGGCCGACGCGCTCGGCAAAGGCATCGAGCAGCACGGTGTGCAAGTCGCCGCGATGGATCGAGAATTGCGGCCATTCGTAGCCGGCGAAGCGCCCGGTCGGCTCCGCATAGATCAGCTGGCCGTAGCGGTTGTAGAAGGCCGATTCGCGCGTCGTGACGGCGCGAGCCGCCAAGGCAGGCTCGAGGCCGAGCGCGGCGAGCTCGCGCGAGGAGTGCGGCAGGATGTTGATGCCGACCCCGAGCGGCTTCATCTCGGCGACGGCTTCGAAGATGCGGCTGCGGATGCCCGCCCGGTGCAGCATCAGGCCGAGCGTCACTCCGCCGATGCCGCCGCCGACAATGACGACGTCCAGGTCTTTGCGTTTCATGCGGATCTCGGGAAATCGCAGATGCGAAGGTGTGGCGCGGCGGGAGACGGGCCGCATGCGTGCCCGTCCGCAAGCAGACTACGATCCGCGAGCCGCCCGCACAAGGCGAGAAGGCGATGGCGGACCGGCTGTGAAGAAGCCGTCGAGCAGTCTTGCGGCAGGCGTCAACAGTCCGCTCCGGTCACGGCAATAAAGCTGTTGACGCGTCGATGTTCGTCGCTGCCGGCCCTTGGAACGGGCGGTTCTGCTCCACTACCACGTCGATATGCCTGCGCCATCGCGGTTGCAGGCATCGGTGGGGAACTCGATGGCGACGCTGACCTATTCGACCACTAATCCGAATGCCGACGCCTTCGAAAGTTTCTTTGCGGCGCCGGGACAGGTGGTCTTCGACAACGACACTGCCGCCGAGGTCAGGATCGCGCGCACGGCGACCTTCTTCACCGGCCAGGCGGTTTTTGCCTATGGGCTCTCGAACGGCCAGGGCCCGACGCCAACGATTTATGGCTTCACGCTATGCGCGCCCGACGCGCGGTTCGGCAACCCGGCGCCACTCCTGACCTACGACTTTGATCCGCTCGGCGCCGGCATCACGATGACAACGCTTCTCGCCGGCCTGTACGGGGGCACGGCCAACCCGGTCGAGCAGCTGCTCTCCGGCGACGACACGATCACCTCGGAGGGCGCGGCCGGACGCGTGCACTGCGGCTACGCCGGCAACGACACCATATTCGCCGGGTCCGGCGGGGACTATATCGTCGGAGGCAGCGGCGCCGATCTGATGTACGGCGGCGGCGGCGACGACGACTTCGAGGTCGACAATCCCCTCGACCAGGTGTTCGAGGCGGATGTCCCGGGCGTGGACAGGGTCCTCGCCCATGTCGGCTGGATTCTGGGCGCGGGCTCGCATGTCGAGGAGATCCATGCCTCGGCAACGGCCGGCAGCATCGCTCTCGCCGGCAACGAGCTTGCGAACAAGCTGTTCGGCAACAACGGCGCCAACGTGCTGAATGGTGGCGCCGGCGGAGATCAAATGGCCGGCGGGCTCGGCGACGACATCTATGTCGTCGATTGCGCGGCCGATCTCGTGATCGAGACCGGCGCCGGCACGGACACGGTTGCCGCGAGCGCAAGCTATGTGCTCTCGTCCGGTGCGCCGATCGAGTTTCTGGTCGCCAGCGATGGGAATGCTGCGACGAGAATCAATCTCACGGGCAGCGCCAGCGCCAACACGATCGTCGGCAATGCCGGCGTCAACGTCCTGAACGGGCTCGCCGGCGACGACGTCATGTGCGGCCTCGGCGGCAGCGACGGGCTCGCCGGCGCCAGCGGCAACGACTTGCTCAAGGGTGGCTTTGACAATGACCGCCTCGATGGCGGCAGCGGTCACGACAGGCTTTTCGGCGAATACCAGAACGACACGCTGCTCGGCGGGATTGGGGTCGACACGATGAGCGGCGGAGCGGGCCGCGACACCTTCGTGTTCAATACGACCCTCGGGCCGGCCAACGTCGACCGCATCACGGACTTCAGGCCGGTCGACGATACGATCCAGCTCGAGAACGCGATCTTCAAGGGGCTGGCGCCGGGCAAGCTCGCCGCCGCCGCCTTCCACGTGTCCACGTCCGCGGTTCTCGCCCATGATCCGAGCGACCGCATCGTTTATCACAAGCCGAGCGGCTGCCTGTTCTACGACGCCAACGGCAATGCAGCAGGGGGCGCCGTGAAGTTCGCCCAGCTCGCCGCCGGCCTGACGCTGACCCACGGCGATTTTTTCGTCATCTGACAACCCTCGGCAATCCGTCCGGTCCATTCCGAACGAGCTATCCGAACCCAAAGCAGCCTGGCCCCAAAAGCGACGCCGCGCAGGGGGTGCGCGGCGCGCCGTTGTCATCCCGCGGCGGATTTCGTCACCCGCTCCGAGCGGATCGCGGGCCGCTCGGGCGGAAGGCGCAGCCAGCCGTCAGATCAGGACGATGTCGTTGGCCAGCTTGTTGAAGTCGTCGAGCCCGTGGAGGACGATGCGCGGGAAGTCGGCACCGACCTTGCTGAGATCAATGGCGCTGTCTCCGCCCGAGCTCGTGCAGTTGTCGAGGACGTCCTGGACGGAGTTGAAGCCGAAATTACGGTCGATGAAGATCGTGTCGACGTCGTCCTGAAAATCCCTGATGTCGTCGCGACCGGAGCCAACCCGGAAGACGAAACTGTCGGCGCCGGCGCCACCGAACAGGTTGTCGTTGCCCTGGTCCCCTTCGATCCTGTCATTGCCGACGCCGCCGCTGAGCAAGTCATTGCCGGTGCCGCCGAACAGCCTGTCGATGCCGGCCTCGCCGAAGAGGCTGTCGTTGCCGGTGCCGCCGTTGAGCAGATCGTTGCCGGCGCCGCCGAGCATCCTGTCATTGCCCGAATCGCCGAACATGATGTCGTTGCCGAGACCGCCGTTGAGCAGGTCATTGCCGACGCCGCCGAACAGCCTGTCGTTGCCAGCCTCGCCAAGGAGAATGTCGTTGCCGGTGCCGCCGCTGAGATAATCGTTGCCGTTGCCGCCGCGGAGCTGGTCAATGCCCGCTTCGCCGAACAGGAAGTCGTCGCCGTCCTGGCCGAACAGGCGGTCGTTGCCGTTGCCGCCCAACAGGCGGTCGTTGCCCACGCCACCAAGCAGGAGATCGTTGCCGTCGCGACCGAACAGACGGTCGTTGCCGGCGCCGCCCTCCAGCCGGTCATTCTGCGTGCCGCCATCGAGGATGTCGTTGCCGCCCAATCCGCGCAGAAGGTCGTTTCCGCCGAAACCGCGGATGGTGTCGGCGAAGGGGGTACCGTTGATCGTATTGGCGAAGGCGTTGCCGTTGAGGACTGCCATGGGGATGCTCCGGTTGACCGGTGCGGCGGTCGCCGCCGCTGCGCCATCCCACTTTTCGGCTTTGATCGGCTTGTCGCCCGCCCTTGCAGGAGTACAAGTCCGCAGGCGGGCACCCATTCTGCGGGGTGTGTGACTCGAAATTTACCCTTGCCGAGGCGAATCCGCCAGCGGCTTTTTCGATTTTTTTGTGCTGTGGCGCACGAAGCTGGCTCTTTGGGGCACGACACGCACCGGGCTGGCCGCCGGAAAAACTCGCAAGAATACGGAAATACTGCGGAAACAATCCTGGAGTAGATTGCTGCGGTTGGCCGATCTCATGACCGCATGACGGTCCCACGCCAAGTCAAGACGTCCCGACTCGCCCGGACCGTGTGGCGAATCACGGCGCACCGGGGCGCCCCCGCGACGTAGCAAGAAACAGCAACTGCAACTTGGGGATGACCAGGCATCGGCGATGCCTGGATGGCGCGGCCATCTCCAGGAGAGCAGCAATGGCTGAATTTGCGATCAATCCGAGCGGCAATCAGGACATCGATGGCGTCCTCTGGGGCTACAAGTGGGACCATAACGACCTGACCTATTCCTTCCCGTTCGGCACCCTCAGCTATGGCGGCTACACCGCCATCAACGGCTTCGCGCTGTTCAACACGGCGCAACGGAACGCGGTCCATGAGGTCATCCGCAACACCAACGAGGTGTGCGGCCTGAACATCGCCTACACAGCGCAGGACTTCTCCAACCTCCGCTATGCCGAGGTCGATTCGATCAATGTGGGCACGGGCGTCGTGACGATCGACAATGCGCTCGGCGTTGCGCCGGACCCCGCTTATGCCCCGGACTTCGCCTGGGGCGACACGTGGTACAATCACTTTAATTATGACGATCCGCGCCCCGGCAACTTTGCTTACGCGGCCGGCATCATGCATGAGACCGGGCATGCTCTCGGGCTCAAGCACGGGCACATGACGCAGCTTACGCATGGTGTGCAGTTCCCGGCTCTGCCGGCCGGCCACAACTCGTTCGAATATTCGGTGATGACCTACAGCCAATATGTCGGCGACCCGAATCTCCCTATCATCGACGGTCCGGACCTGCCGACGACGTGGATGCAGAACGACATTGCGGCGCTGCAATATCTGTACGGCGCCAATTTCGCGCATAACGACGGCAACACCCGCTATTCGTGGAGCACGGCGACCGGAGAGATGTTCGTCGACGGCCAAGGGCAGGGAGCGCCCGTCGACAACCACATCCTGATGACGGTGTGGGACGGCGGCGGCATCGACATCTACGATTTCACCAATTACGCCACCAACCTGAAGGTCGATCTCCGGCCCGGCGCGTGGACCACGGTCAGCGCCGCCCAACTCGCCGATCTCGGCGCGGGCCACTTGGCGCGCGGCAGCATTGCCAATGCGCTGCTTCATAACGGCAACCCGGCATCGCTGATCGAGAACGCGTTCGGTGGGCCCGGCAACGATTCGATCACCGGCAACGCCGGTGGCAATCAGCTGCGCGGCGGCGCCGGCGCCGACCAGCTGTTCGGACTGGGCGGGAACGATGCGCTCCTTGGCGGCGCCGGCAACGACCGCTTGGACGGCGGCCCCGGCAATGACGCTCTGGAAGGCGGCCTCGGCAGCGATCGCATGAGCGGCGGCCTCGGCAACGATACGTATTTCGTCGATCGGGCCTCGGATGTCGTGATCGAATCGGGCGCCGGCAGGGACACGGTCGCCGCCAGCGCCAGCTATGCGCTTTCCGCGGGTGCCGCTGTCGAACTCCTGGCCACGGTCAACGCGCTGGCGACCAGCAGGATCAATCTCACCGGCAGTTCGATCGCCAATAGCATCTTCGGCAACAACGGGGCCAACGTCCTGAGCGGTTTGAACGGCAACGACACTCTCTCCGGTGGTGGCGGCAACGACCTCCTGGTCGGCGGCCGCGGCACCGACAACCTGGTCGGCGGTCCGGGCCGCGACGTGTTCGATTTCAACTTCACCTACGAGTCGGTGCGCGGCTCCAGACACGACACGGTCCAGTTCCGGCACGCCGAGCATGACAGGATCGACCTGTCCGGCATCGACGCCGATACCGACGGCACGGCCGGCAATCAGGCCTTCAAGTTCATCGGCGGGCACGCCTTCACGGGCGTCGACGGCCAGCTGCGCTTCAGCGGCGGCCTGCTCCAGGGTGACACCAACGGCGACAAGATTGCCGACATCGAGATCAAGGTTCTGGGTGTGCTGCTCAAGGCTGACATCGTCTTGTGACGCTTTGCGGCTCGAATTCCACGACGATGCCGCTTGCTGACGCCTTCAAAGACGCGGGCTTAGGTGATCGCCGCAAGGCTGTATGTTGTATGCCAGCAATGCGCGGTAGTGAGCGTTAACCAGTCCTTAAAGCGAAGTAATCATAGCTGGTCGCTCCGGAAAGGGAGCGGTCCGATGCGGGCATCGAACTTCGGGTTCATTCAGGCCGGCGTGATGTTCGCCCTCGGCGTCATGGTTGGCGGCGGGCTGCTCGGCGGCATGCCGCAGAATGCGCAGGCGGTCCCGCGCGCGACGCTCACAAGCGCCGTCAAGGCCGGCTGCGCGAGCCATGATGCGGTTGCCGATTTCGTCTGCCGCAACACCTGGCTTGCGCATACGCGGCACAGTTACCGCTGACGCAGGTCGCCAGCCGGGGGCCGGTTCAGCGGGAGACCTGGAGAAGCTCGACCGGCTTGTCGGAGCCGTCCTCGAACACGCCCGCGGTCAGAATCCCGTTGATGTAGATCCCCGAGTCGAGATTGCAGCGGTTGGGCTCGACCTCCGGGCCGACCGGCGTGTGGCCGTGCACCACGTATTTTTCGAAGTGATGGCGGGCCAGCAGGAACTCGCTTCGGATCCAGAGCTGATCGTAGCGGTCCTGCGCGGCCAGCGGAACGTCGGGCCTGACGCCGGCATGGACGTAATATCGAAACTCGTCCTGCCAGTGCAGGGCGAGGCCCTTGAAAAATTCGAGGTGAGCTCGCGGAAGCTGCCGGATGGTCGCGGCGCCGTAGCTGGCGAGCGTCGCGGCGCCGCCATTGATGAAAAAGCTCTCGGCCATGAGAGCGCGGCGGTCGCCCGCATACGGGGAGGGATAGTCGTCGACATTGGCGAGCAGCATGTCCTCGTGATTGCCCATCAGGAAGACGTCCTGCGGGCGGCGGGCCTTGCTGGCGATCAGGAATTCGACGATCTGGGCGGAGTGGGGGCCGCGGTCGATGTAATCGCCCAGCCAGACGCGCCGGTGCTCGCGGCCGGCGGCGTGCGCCTCGACCTCGGCCGTCAGTTGCATGGCCTCCTCACAGAAGCCGTGGACGTCGCCGAATACGTAAGTGAGCATCGGAGCCATCGAGTTGCGCGTGACGAGCCGACGAAGCCGTGCCCGAGGGCTCGCGTGTTGCTGCCCTATTAGCACGGCTTCCGGGTGATCAGGCGAGACCGATCCGCGCGGAGGCGCCCCCGGCTTCGCAGCAAGCGCCCGTCAGCGCCGGCATCACATCTTTTCCGAAAAGCGTAACGGAAATGCCGAGCTCCTCGGGCGTCTGGTCACCGAAGGCGAATTGCCCGACCAGGTAGTTGCATCCGGAAACCCGCATCTGGTCCCGGCAGAACGCCGCGACGGTAGCCGGGGCGCCGGCGATCCCCTTGCCTTGCCGATGCAGCTCGTCCCAGCTGTCCGGCCGCGGATGCCGCGCCGTGCTTCCGAGCGTCCGTCCGAGATGGGTGAAGCTCCGGTGCCACAGCGGGTAGGCGCGGCGCGCGATGGCCTCGGCCTCACGGTCGGTGTCGGCCACCACGATGAAGCGTCCGATTCCGAGGAGGTGATCGGCGCCGCTCGCGGCCGATGCCCGGTAGGCGTCATTGCACTCCCGCGCCTCCTCGGCCGTATCGAGGTTGATCGTGTGCCAGCCGTGCTGCCCGGCGCGCGCGGCGCTGACCGGCGAGTGCACGCCGTACCACAGGCGCGGCATCGGCTGCTGGAAAGGGCGCCCGGCCAGCTGGATGGCATCGAATGGCGGCTGTTGACCCGGGGCATGGAACACGCCCGTCGTCAGCGCTTCGAGGATGCGCGGTACATCCTTCTGGAAGATCGCTTCGGCTTCGGAGGGCTCGATCCCGAAAAACCGCATCTCGATCGGCGACGAGCCGCGCCCGAAGCCGACGTCGAGGCGGCCGTTGCCGAGATGATCGAGCATGATGATCTCCTGCACCAGCCGCAGGGGATGGTAGAACGGCACCGCGTAGACCATCGGTCCGAAGCGCAGCCGCTGCGTGTGCTGCGCGACCGCGGCGAGAAAGACATTGGGCGAGGGGGCCATGCCGAGGCTCGTGCCGTGGTGCTCGGCGACGTGATAGCAGTGGAAGCCGAAGCGCTCGTAGAGCTCGATGAGGCGCAGCCTCTCGGCGAAGAAGCGCGACAGCGCCAGCCCGCTGTTGTCGAGATGATCGAAGATGCCGAACTTCATTCTGTGACCTTGTCCTCCGCCGGCGCTTCCGACGCCAACGCCCCCGCGCGGGTGAGCGCGACCGCAAGAAAGCGCCCCCAGCTTCCTAGCCGAACTATTCGGTTAGCCAAGCCGCAGCGCGCGCGAGACGCTCAGACCAGAAGGGGGCGCATCTCGGCGGCGGCGTCGCGCAGCACGGGCAGGAAGCGCGAGGTCATCTGCTTGACCGTCGTGCGGCTCGCCTGCGTGGTCGCATGCAATGCGCCGATCGTCCGCCCCGTGGCGTCGAGCAGCGGCACCGCCAGCGCGCGCAGATCGATCTCGAGCTGCTGGTCGCTCGCGCAATATTGCTGGGTGCGCACCTCGTCCAGAATGGCCCGCAAGACGGCCTCGTCGGTCACGGTATATTTGGTGTAGGCACGCAGCGTGACGGCGCGAAAGTAAGCGTCGAGCTCGGCCGGCGACAGACCGGCGAGAAGCACCCGGCCCATGGACGTGCAATAGGCCGGCTGATGCGAGCCGACGTCGCGCATCATCGCCGAGATGCGGCGGCTCTTCGAACGCGCCACATAGACGACCTCGTTGCCGCTGAGCACCGAGACGGAGCAGGATTCGCCGAGTTTCTCACTGATGCGTTCCAGAAAAGGCGGCGCGATGCGCGGCAGCAGGCTCGACGAGAGATAGGCCTGCGCCAGCGTCAGCACCTTCGGCGCAACCTGAAACTCCCGCCCGGCCATGTGGACGTAGCCGAGCGCCTGCAAGGTGAGGAGGCACCGCCGTGTCGTTGCCCGCGAAAGGCCGACGATGCGCGCGACCTCGGCGAGGGTCATCTTCTCCTGCTGTCCCGAAAACGCGCGTAACACGCTGAGCCCGCGGGACAGGGCGACCACGAAATCCGGGTCCTCCTCCGTGACCACGGCATTGTCGACCACGATGCGGCGCATCAACGGCTCCCTTTCGCGTTGGGCGACACTCTCTTGACGGTCCGAAAGGGCCCGGCGTAGTGTTCGTATAACGGCTCCAGCGTTCGTATAACGAACAAAAGAACGGGTTGTCCAGCGCGGCGCCATGGCCGCTCGGATGGCGATGAGAGGGCGGCGTTCATGGACTTCGAGCTCCCGGAAGAGCTGCGGCTTCTTCAGGACACGGTGCGGCGCTTCGTCGACAACGAGTTGATTCCGCTCGAGGGGCAGTCGCTGGATGGGGCGGAGCTCAAGCCGGAGATCGAGGAAAAACTCACCGCCCGCTGCCAGGAGCTGGGCCTTTGGCAGATCGACGTGCCGGAGGCGTATGGCGGACAGGGGCTGGGCCTCGTCGGCCGCGCTCTGATCTGGGCCGAGCTCGGGCGCACGGTCGCGCTGCCGACCCGCGGCGTGCGCATCCTCGGTCCCGAGGTGCGGCCGGTGCTTTACGCGCTCGAAGGCGAGATGCGCGAGCGCTATCTCCTGCCGACGATCCGTGGCGAGAAGGAATCCTGTTTCGCGCAGACGGAGCCGGATGCGGGCTCCGATCCCGGCAGCATGCGCACGACCGCGCTCCGCACCGGCGACGACTACGTGATCAACGGGGTCAAGCGCTTCATCACCCGCGCCGACAAGGCGGATTTCATGATCCTGATGGCCGCGACCGATCGCGCCAAAGGTTCGCGCGGCGGCATCTCCTGCTTCATCGTCGACATGGATGCGCCCGGGGTCACGCTGGGCGCTTCCTATGAGACGCTCACCGGCGAGCGGCCGCGGGAGATCGTGCTGAAGGATGTGCGCGTTCCCGCCGGGCGTCGCGTCGGAGAGGAGGGCGGCGGGTTCAAGCTCGCCCAGGGCTGGCTCGGCGTCGGACGCGTGAAACAGGGAGCGCGGGCGCTCGGCGCGACGCGGCGCTGCCTCGAGCTCGCGGCGAGCTACGCCACGCAGCGCGTCACTTTCGGCAAGCCGCTGTCGGAGCGACAGAACACGCAGTGGCAGCTCACCGACACCTATGTGGCGCTCGAAGCCGCGACCCTCCTGGTCTACCGCGCGGCGGCCAAGTTCGATCGCGGCGAGGACAACCGCAACGACACCTATCTGGCAAAGCTGTTCTGCACCGAGATGGCCTGGAAGGCCGCCGACATGTGCCTGCAGCTACATGGCGGCATCGGGCTTACGACGGCGCTGCCGATCGAGCGGCTGTGGCGTGACCAACGCAGCCATATGATCACGGAAGGCACGCCGGAGATGATGCGCGTCGCTCTTGCCAGGCACGTGCTGAAGACCTTCGCATCCTGACCGGGAGAAAATTGGTGGCCGACAAGTCGTACGAGAACGTCAAGATCGAGCGCGAGGAGGGGATCACGTGGGTGATCCTGAATCGGCCCGAGAAGCGCAACGCCATGAGCCCGGCGCTGCATTACGAAATGGAGGATGCGCTGGCGCATCTCGTCGGCGATGACGAGACCAAGGTTCTGGTGCTCACCGGGGCCGGTGAATCGTGGTGCGCGGGGCAGGACATCAAGATGTATTTCCGCGAGACCACCAACGACGCCGAGGAGCGCCGCCGCTCCAACGCGGCCAGCCACCACTGGCGCTGGGACATCCTCCGCGCCTTTCCCAAGCCGACCATCGCGATGGTCAACGGCTACTGTTTCGGAGCCGCCTTCACGCAGCTGCACGCGGTCGATTTCGCCATTGCCGCCGAGGACGCCGTGTTCGGCCTGTCGGAGGTGAACTGGGGCATTATCCCGGGCGGCATCGTCAGCTGGAACCTCACCGAACTCATGCTGCCGCGCCACGCCATGTATTACGCGGTCACAGGCGAGCCGTTCGACGGCAAGCGCGCCGTCGAACTGGGGCTCGCCAATTTCGCCGTGCCCAAAGAGCGCCTGCGCGAAGAGACGGTGGCGCTCGCCAGGAAACTGATGAAGCTCAATCCGGGGGTCGTGCGCTATACCAAGGAAGCCATGCGGGCCGTGCACGGCATGAGCCACGAGCAGGCGCGCGATTACCTGCGCTCAAAGCAGGACGCGCTGTCGCGCAACGACAAGGAGATCCGGGAGCGCGTGGGCATGACCAAGTTCCTCGACGAAAAATCGTACCGGCCCGGCCTCGGCCCGTACCAGCGCGAGGAAAAGGCATGAGCTGCCGTCCCCTGGCCCTCGTTGCATGAGCGCGGAGAACGCAGCAGGGCACGGCGTCGAAGCGCTGCTTGCGCCGCGCAACGTCGTGCTCGTCGGGGCGTCCGATCGTCCGGGGCATTGGTCGGGGCGGGTTTGGCTGAACCTGCGGCGCTTCCGCTTCGCCGGCCATGTCTATCCAGTCAATCCGAACCGCTCCGAGATCTGGGGGGCCAGGTGCTATGCGGGCGTCCACGATCTGCCGGAGGCCCCCGACCATCTCGCGGTCTTCATCCCGGCCGATATGACCCTGCGCACGCTCGAAGAGGCGGCCGCCTGCGGCGCCCGCGGCGCGACGCTCTTCGCCGCCGGTTTCGGCGAGGGCGGCGATGCGGAGGGCCGCGCGAGGGGGCAGCGTCTCAAGGACACCTTGGCCCGCACCGGGATCGCCGCCGCCGGGCCGAACTGCATGGGCGTCGCTTCGGGCCGCTCGAAACTCGTTACCCTCGCCGACGAGACGCTCGAGGAGCTCGCCCCGGGGCCCGTCGCGGTGGTCACGCAAAGCGGCATGCTGTGCGGAACCTTTAGCCGCGCCCTGAACGATCGGGGCTTGCGCGTCGCCTATCTGATTTCCTGCGGCAACCAGACCGGCCTGACCTTCAGCGACTATATCGCGTTCCTGGCCGGCGATCCCGACCTGCGCGTGATCCTGTGCTACATCGAGTCCGTCCTCGACGCGCCGCGATTCCTGGCGGCGGCGCGCAAGGCGCGCGACAACGGCAAGCGCGTCGTCGTCGTCAAGATCGGCGGCTCTGACGCCGCCCGCGCCGCCGCCCTGGCGCATACGGGGGCGCTGGCCGGCAGCATCGAGGTGTTCGACACCTTCGCGCGGGACGCCGGCATCATCCGTCTCGACTCGCTCGACGAGATGATCGAGGCCGCGGAGCTGCTCGCCCGGGCGCCTGCCCCGCGCGGGCCGCGCATCGCGGTCATGACCAATTCGGGCGCGTTGAAGAGCCTCACCACGGAGGCGACGTCGGCTCACGGGATCGAGGTCGCGAAGCTGGCGCCCGATACCGAGTCCAGGCTGCGGGACGTGCTCGGCGAGGACGCCGACATCGGCAACCCGCTCGACACCAAGCGTACCCTGCCGACGGAGCAATATATGGGCTGCGTCGAGACGCTCTGCGCGGCGCCCGAGATCGACGTTCTGCTGCTCGCCGAGGAGTTGCCGCGCGAGGCTGGGATCGCCCGCAAAGTCGCCAATTTCAGGGCGCTCGAGAAGTGGGTCGGGCGCGCCGGAAAGCCGGTGGCGATGTTCTCGCCGATTACCTTTCGCGAGACAGACTACATGATCGGGCTGCGCGACCAGCTCGCGCACGTGCCGCTGATGCGCGATATCGGCAAGACGTTTCGCGCCATTGCGGCGCTGACCAAGGCAGGAGGAGCCGGGCCCGAGCCGGCTGCCGCCGCGGCGCGGCCGGCGCCGCCCCCGCTTGTCGCCGATTACCGCCGGCGCGCGGCGGCGCTCACCGAGCCCGTCGCCCTGAGCGAGGTTGAATCGAAAGCGTTGCTCGGCGCCTACGGCATCGCCCTTCCGCCCGAGGCGATCGCCGCCTCACCCGAGGAGGCGACCGTGGCCGCGACCCGAATCGGCTTCCCTGTCGTCCTCAAGGCAATCTCGGCAGAGGTTCCGCACAAGAGCGATGCCGGCCTCGTGGTCCTGGACCTCACGAATGGCGAGGACGTGCACGCCGCGGCCGAGCGTCTGCGACGCCGCTGCGGCGAGCTCGGTGCGGCTTTCGAAGGCCTGCTGGTCGCCAAACAGATGAGCGGCGGGATCGAGGCCGTCCTCGGCGTCCACCGTGACCCGGAGATGGGCCCGGTGGTGATGGCCGGCATGGGCGGCGTGTGGCTCGAGCTGTTCAAGGACGTGGCCTTCGCGCCACCCGGCTTGAGCCGAGAACGAGCCATCGAGGCGATCGCGCGGACGCGCGTGGCGCGCCTTCTCGCCGGCTACCGGGGCAGCCCGCCGGGCGACGTCAACGCGTTGGCCGACGCCATGGTATCCCTGGGGCGTCTCGCGCTCGATCTCGGCGACGTCATCGAAGCAATCGACATCAATCCTGTGCTGGTCATGCAAACGGGCGTCTGCGCGCTTGATGGCCTCGTCGTGCTCAAGCCGCCGGCAGGCGGCGCAACTTGAAAAACGGGAAGGAAAGCTATGCTGCGTCTGCGATTGGCGATGTTTGCGTCTGTCCTCCTCGCGCTGTGCGCGAGCCCCGCATCGGCGGAGTCCGTCGCCGATTTCTACCGGGGCAAAACCATCACCTGCTACATCGGCTACGAGGCCGGTGGCGGCTATGATCTCTACGCGCGCACCATCAGCAAACACATCGGCAAGCACATACCCGGCAACCCCAGCGTGACGCCGGTCAACAAGCCGGGCGCGAGCAGCATGGTCCTGGCGAACTTCCTGGCGAAGCTCGCGCCGCGCGATGGCACCGCCATCGGCGCCGTGAATTCGGCGCTGCTGTTCGATCCGCTGTTCTCCGGCGCGGACTCGAAGGCGCAGTTCACAGGCCCCGACATGACGACCATCGGCAATGCCATCAGCTCGGCGTCGGTTCTCATTTCATGGAAGACCAGCGGCATCACCTCGTTCGAGGATCTCAAGCAGAAGGAGCTCCTGATCGGCGCGACGTCGCGCACGGGCGACACGTATCTGATGCCGTGGGCCGTCAAGAAGGTCCTCGGCGTCAATCTCAAGATCATCACCGGCTATCCGGGGACGCGCGAGGCGGCGCTCGCTCTCGAGCGGGGCGAGATCTCGGGGCGCGTGTGGGATATGGAAGGCATCAAGAGTGCCCGGCCGCAATGGCTCACGGACGGCTCGATCAACCTTCTGGCGCAACTGGCGCCGCAGAAGATGCCGGAGGTGCCCGCGACTGTGCCGCTGGTGAAGGACTTCGTGGCCAACGAGGACGACAGGCGCGTGCTCGACGTGATCTTCTTGAGCACGACCCTGGCGCGGCCTTACATCGCGCCGCCCGGCATTCCGACGGAGCGCGCCAAAGCCCTGCGCGATGCCTTCATGGCCACCATGAAGGACCCCGAATTCCTCGCCGACATGGAAAGGAACAAGCTCGCCGTCGATCCCACGTCCGGCGAGGACATGGAGAAGGCGGTGCGCGACGCCTACGCGCTGCCCGACGCCATCATCCAGAAGGTGCGCAAGACACTCGCCGACTGATCTCGACAGCTTCGCGAGATCGCCGTCAGGCGGTCTGTCGGGACGGCGGCCAGGTGTCGGGCTGAGCCGAGAAGCGGCGGCGCGAGACGGCGCGCATCTGTGCCGAGCAAGCGCCGCTTACGAAGATGGCGTCACGCCGATGCGCCAGGAGGCTTCATCCGCGCGGTCGCGGTGGTCCGCCCCTCGGCAGTCACGGTCCATTTCAGGTTGCCCTGGGCGGAGTCGTAAACCGGCGGGCCAAGCAGACCCGCCGAGACGAGGCCGTCCAGAAGCTGCCGGTTCAAAGACCGGCCGTCGCCTTTGGACATCCACAGGCTGCCGCCATACCGGCATGCCGTTACGAGGATTTTGAGCTGCTCGTCCGTCATGCGCGTCCCGCATGTTCGAGGCTGGCCTGGTTCATGATCCAAGGACGGCCTGGATCTTGTTCTTGAGCACGTCGGCATTGAACGGTTTGACGATGTAATTGTCGACGCCCGCCTTCTTGGCCGCGACAACGTTCTCGACCTTCGATTCCGCCGTGACCATGATAAAGGGCGTGCCGCGCAGGTGCTCGTCGGCGCGCACGTGACGCAGGAGCTCGTAGCCGGTCATCGGCTCCATGTTCCAGTCCGAGATGACGAGGCCATATCTCTTCTCTTTCAGCTTGGCGAGGGCGCTGGTGCCGTCCGAGGCATCATCGACATCCTCGAAGCCGATCTGCTTCAGAAGGTTGCGCACGATGCGGATCATCGTCTGATAATCGTCCACGACGAGAACGGGGATCGTAAAATCGAGGCTCACGACTATTCCTTTGTCAGTGCGAAGGCCGGGCGATGTGCTGCGTCCACGCCGCGCGCAATGGTCGGTCAGCCTTCACGCGGGAAGCAAAATGCGGGCGCGATCATCGGGTTGAAAATATAAGGAGATGTTACGGAGAATTGTGCGCTGCCCGAACCCCGCACGCATGGCCCAAAAGTGATCGTCCGGGCGAAGCGCCGGTCGGGCCGGAGGTCAAGAATCGTTCACCGCGGCGTTTGGTCCATCCAGAATCGCGCCGCGTTCATCATTTCCTTACCATGTCGCGCACCCTCGGATGCCGGGGCGCCGAAGCCGCGCAGCCCGTGTCGCAAGACCTGTCACCCCTATCCGTTTCCCGCCCCGACCAAGCTTGATGTGAGAAGTCCATTGCGGACCGACCTGTTGCGGTCTAACTGACCTCCTTAAGCAGTCGTCGCCGAGGCGGAGCAACAACCGCCGTGACATTGGGGAGGATCCGAAATGACGAAGGGACCAGTGCGCCGTGCTGCGTTATTGCTCGGCGCAGTGGCGGCTCTGTTGTGGCCGCTAACGTTCGCAAGCGCTCAGGGCGTTGCGGATTTCTACCGCGACAAGACAATCACGATCATGCTCGGGCACCCGCCCGGCGGTTCCTACGATTTCTATGCACGTCTCGCTGCGGACTACCTCAAGAAGCATTTGCCCGGACAGCCGCACATTCTGGTCCAGCATCGGCCGGGCGGCGGCGGCGTCGTCGCAGCTGCGTATTTTTATGCGAATGCGCCTCGCGACGGGACCATGATCGCTCTGTTCCCCGAGACAATCGCGCACACGCAAATCCTCGATCCGAGAATCGGGCGATGGAAGATGCAGGAGATGACCTATATCGGCTCGTTCGCCCCGGTGAACACGGCCTTCGTCATCCGAAAGGGCGCGCCGGCGCAGACCATCGACGAGCTGCGCACCACCGAGACGGTGATGGCATGCACCGGCGCGAGCTCGCAGGGCTATCAATACGGAATGCTGCTGAAGACGCTGGCCGGCTTCAAGTTTAAGATCGTGTGCGGCTATCCCGGCTCCTCCGAGGTCCAGCTGGCGATGAAGCGGGGCGAGGCGGACATCACCTCGTCGTCATGGAACAGCATCCGCATTACGCAGCGCGATGAAATCAAGAGCGGCAACCTGAAGCTGCTCATCCAGGCCGGCTTGAGGCGCAACGCCGAGCTGTCACATGTGCCGCTCATGCAGGAGTTGGTGAACGATCAGGAAGCCAAGCGCATCGTCGAATTCGCCTCGGCAGGCGCGGCTATCGGCCGGGCGCTTCTGGCGCCGCCGGACGTGCCGGCCGACCGCATTCGCGCGCTGCGCGACGCATTCGATGCCATGGTCAAGGACCCGCAATTCCTCGCCGAGGCCGAGAAACGCGGCCTCGAAATCGATGCGGCATCAGGCGCGGAGGTGCAGAAGGTTAGCGACGCGATCATCAATGCCCCGCCCGAACTGATCGACAAGGCCGCCAAGGCGCAGGGCGGCAGCTGATGCTGCTGAACGGCGGGAACGTGCAATGGACGCATCCCCAGGACACGAACGTCAGGAGCTTAAGATGACCGCGCAAGGCCGGGCACAGGCAAGCGTCGACATCCCGATGGTCAATCCGGCGACCGCTCTTGCCGAATATGAGACCAGGTCGCTTTTTCCCGCGCAGGCGACATCCCGCTTCGTCACCGTCGACGGCTATCGCACCCACTATCTCGAGGCCGGGCGGCCGGGCGCGCCCAAGCTCCTGCTGGTGCACGGCGCCGCGTGCTCGATCGGATTGGGCACGGAGCGCTGGCATCCGCTCATCGGCCCGTTGTCCGAGCGGTTCCACGTGTTCGCGGTCGACGAACTCGGCCAGGGACGTACCGAGCCGCCGCGGGATTTCCGGCAACTCGGCCATACCAGGGTAAGGGCCGAGCATGTCGTCGCCTTCATGCAGACCATGGGTTTCGGTCCGATCCATGTGGTCGGGCAATCGCAGGGCTGCTGGATCGCCGCCTACGCGGCCTTGACGCATCCGGAGCTCGTCGCAAAGCTGGTTCTCGTTGACAGCGCGAGCACGTCCGGTGTCGAGACCGCCAAGCCGAACAGTAATGAGCTGCTGCCCTACAGCCAGAACCTCTTTAGGCCCGGAACCCGCATTCCCAAGATGGATTTGAAGACCCGTGAGGGCGTGCGCAGCATGATCGGCGAGTTCTGCTATGACAAGGCAGCACTGTCCGAGCAGCTGGTGGAGCATGCGCTTCAGCTCGCGCAGGCCTGGGGCGACCTTTATCGCGCGCACGACGAGATGACCTGGGCAAACGGCCAGGCGGCGGGAATGGATTGGCGCCGCGAGCAGTACAGCTATAACGCGCGCCACATCAGCCACGCCATCGGTGAGATCGGCGCGCCCACGCTCGTCATCTGGGGACGCAACTCCAACAAGGGGCTCGATGCCGGGTTCGAGATGTACAAAAAGCTGCCGCGCGCACAGATGCACATTCTCGACCGCGCCAATCACTTCGTCTGGATCGACCGGCCGATGGCCTTCAACGGCCTCGTGTCGTGGTATCTCGGCGATTGCGACTGAGGGACGCCTGCTTCGCCGCGGATGGCGGCGAGGCAACGTATCGGGGCGTCTCGCCCGCTTCCCCCGATTGTGGAACCGGCGCCATGTTGCCGGGTTATGCTGAGCCGCCAGCGAGGATACTGTGCTTATGTCCGGCGGCGACCCCGCCGGGCGCAAGGGTCGGGAGCAGATGGCGTCAGACTTCTTCTTCTCAGCTCTGATCACGCTGCTCGTGACCATCGATCCCGTCGGGCTCGCGCCGATCTTCGTCGTCGTCACGGCGGGAATGGGCCCCACCGACCGCAAGCGCGTGGCGTCGCGCGCCACGGTCATCGCTTTCGGCATCCTCACCTTCTTCGCGGTGTTCGGCGAAAAACTTCTTGAGTTTCTGCGCATTGGCCTGCCGGCATTCCGGATCGCCGGCGGGCTCCTCCTGTTCTGGATCGCTTTCGAGATGGTGTTCGAGCGGCGCACCGACCGCAAGCAGCACACGGCGGAGGTTGCGATCACGATCGATCACGTGCGCAACATCGCCGCCTTCCCCCTGGCGATCCCGCTGATGGCCGGTCCCGGGGCGATCACGGCGGTCATCCTCCTGTCGGCGCGCACCGACGGCAACGTCGTCGCGACGGCCGGGCTGCTCGCGCTGGTCGCAGCCGTGATGCTGAGCTGCCTCGCCGTGTTCCTGCTGGCCGCGCGCATCTCCGCCCTCCTCGGAACAACCGGCAACGTGCTGCTGTCGCGGCTGCTCGGCGTCATCCTCGCCGCGCTCGCCGTGCAGTTCGTGATCGACGGCGTCGTGGAGGTGAGTCGGTAATATCGATGCCGCGCGTGGCCGATGTGAGGGCAAGCACGAAGCATATCGCACAGGTTCGCGACCTGCCAGCGACAGCTCGCTTCGACACTGTGGCATAATAAGGTTGGTGTGGTCGGGCGAACCTGCGTTGACCCGATCCAGGATAACGGCGCGAAGGATGCTGCGCATCTATGTGAAGATCGGCCTGCACGAGCAGACCGAGCTCGCCGTGCGCACGGGCGCCCGCAAGCGTTGATCTTGACGCGCAAAATGGCGGAACGGCCGTAGCCGCTCCGCCGGGTTTCATCAGCGAAGACGAGTCAGATGATGATCGGGCCGGCAAAGACGCCCAGGTAATCGCCGATCACCGTTCCGGGCGCGGCTGGGCCCGTGACGCGGAACTCGATCTCGACGGCGGCGTCGTTATCCGTATTGCCCATCACCACCGTCTCCCCGCCCGGCCCGAAGTTGAAACCGAGCTGCCCCTTGCCCGGCGTGCCCGGGCCGAGGAGGCCGATGAAGGCGAAGTCCTGGTTGCCGCCGACGGTGTCGTCCGCGTCGACCTGGCGGAGGTCGATCCTGTCGCCCTGCGCCCTGGTGAAATCGAGGATCTTGTCCTCGGTCGGGAAGGGCGACAGGCTGCCGAAGCCGCCCAACCCGACGTCGCTGCCGTTGCCGCCGGACAGCACGTCGATCCCGGAGCCGCCATCGAGGCGGTCATTCTGGTCGCCGCCGGACAGCTGGTCGTTGCCGATCCCGCCGAACAGGCGGTCGTTGCCGCTCTCGCCGAACAGGCGATCGTTGCCGCTGCCGCCGTCGAGGGTATCATCCTCGCTGCCGCCGACGAGAAGGTCGTTGCCGGACTCGCCGAACAGGTCATCATTGCCCGTCCCGCCGAAAATCCGGTCGTTGCCGCCGCGGCCGAACAGGCGGTCGTTGCCTGCAAATCCGCGGATGAGATCGGCAGCAGCCCCGCCGACGCGAACATCATTACCGGAGGTACCGTTGATAGTGGCCATGGAAGCCTCCCATGCTGGCGCGGCTGCCGCAGCCGCATCGCCATCCCGGGAATCGGCGGTTATCGCGAGGGCCGAGCAGGCCGCTCCGCCGTTGTGCATGGGCCGAGCATAAGGGCGCATGGCGCCGGAGCGCGGAGGCCTGGACCTGAAGCCGGTGCACCAAGCCGCTCAGGTCCGGAACGAAAAGCACGGACCCAATCTCGTCTGAACAGAGCGTATCACAGCTTCAGTCCATCTCCAATGCGCTACTCTTGTTCAACACGTGTCAGAGACGTTGGCTATGAACGGCGCCACATTACTCTTGGGTGCAGAGGAGATGCGCAGGTGCGGAACGAGCAATCATGAGGAACAAGATCTCGGCGTTTGTGGCGCAAGCCGCCCAAGGACGCGGTGCGTTAGCCCTCAGGTCTGTGATACGCGACTTCGCAACGTCCAAGGAGCGGCGATGAATCGTTGGATCACGCTGATTGGGTTTTTCATTCTCACCGTGGGCGGCGGCCTCGCGATCGGCTTCTTGACCGCCCCCGGCGAATGGTATGCCGGACTCGCCAAGCCGGCGTTCAACCCACCGAACTGGTTGTTCGCCCCGGTCTGGACCGTGCTCTACGGGCTGATCGCGGTCGCCGGTTGGCGCATTTTCGAACGCGGTCGCGGCGGCTGGCGGATGCGGCTGTGGTGGGTACAGCTCGGGCTCAATTTCCTTTGGTCGCCGACTTTCTTCGCCGCCCATCGGATCGGGCTTGCCCTCGTCGTCATCCTGCTGCTGCTGGCCGCCATTCTTGCCTTCATCATTATGTCGTGGCGACAGGATCGTGCCGCAGCGTGGCTGTTCGCTCCCTACGCGGCATGGGTTGCCTTCGCTTCCGTGTTGAATGCCGCGATATGGCTTTTAAACTAGCTGGTCAGTTCGGTGACGCCTGTCGCTTCGTTGTGAGCTCGACCCGGCGCCCAATCCGCCACGATGCATGATCGGCCGATATCCGGTCGCGAACAGGAGGTTTGCGGCCAAGCGTCGGGTGCGCCGAGCGTGAGCCTCACGCATTGAGAGACGCGATCACCCGTCCCGTTTCGCCGTCAGACAGGGCTGGGTGAACAGAAACCCTTTGCCGCCCATCGCCCGTTGGTCCGAGGTGTTACCTATGTCTCCGGAATAAACCGTCACCCATGTGACCGGAATGGACCCAAAAAAACCTGGCGGAGGGAGAGTCCGCCAAACTCGGAATTTCTGATGTCCACCGACGTATTTTGGGGCGCTGAATTCGTTGGGGGTTTCTGTTCGTGCATGCTTGTACCGTCCGCCAATGTCCGCTAGAATCCGCGTCACGCGGTGGGGAAGCGGGTGGGGAAGAAAGGACGGAGATGGCCAAGCAACTTCACAAACTGAGTGCCCGTTCGGTAGCAGCGATCAACAAGCCGGGTCGGCATTCGGACGGGGGCGGGCTCTATCTCAACGTCAGCGAGACAGGGGCGCGCTCCTGGGTGTTCATGTAGAAGTTGGGCGGCCGTCGTCGGGAAATGGGGCTAGG
>DATBIR010000148.1:0-1835 GCA_036556825.1 Beijerinckiaceae bacterium | reverse complement strand
AAAGCTAGCTACTCTATTCCCGACAACGGAGGTCGTCACGTCGTCCACAAAGACGATTGTTGAGGTAACCACAAAGAGCTAGCGTCTCTGATCCGTACCCCTCGATGCATAATGGCGCGCAGAACGTAACTACTCACCCCTCTGCGGCGTTGTGACTCGGGTCTGACGTGTTGAGCGCAATGCGGCGAGCTGATTCACGCTCGCCATGCCGCAGAGGAAGATCGATTCGCTGGACAGAGATGGCGCCGATATCGTGGCGTCGCTGTTGGCGCGGATCGACCAGCTGCTGGCGCAGATCGCCGCGTTGAACGCCCGCATCGCTGAGCTCGAAGGCAAGCTCGGCGGACCTGCGAAAACGCCGGACAACTCCTCGCTGCCGCCTTCGCGGGGGCAGAAGGCGAACGCCGAGCCGCCGGCAATCAAGTCGCCACGCAAGGGCCGGCCCGGCGTCGCACGCATGCTTGCCGAGAACCCGGACGCGACGCGCCGCTTCTATGCCGAGCGCTGCAGGTGCGGTGCCGTGCTCGGCGCAGCCGGGCAGGAGCTCGCAAAAGAGTACGATCATACCGACATTCCGCCGATCAGGCCGACGACGACGCGCATCGAGATTTTCCGCGCCACGTGCCCGTGCTGCAAGGCGCGGGTGACGGCGAGCGCACCCGCCGACATGCCCGAGGGCACGCCGTTCGGTCCGGGCATCGCGGCGATCGTCGCCTACCTGCACGGCTGCCAGATGATCGGCTACAAGCGGCTGACCGAAGTCTGCCAGGGCCTGTTCGGCCTCACGATCTCGCAGGGCGCCATCGCCAACATGCTGGCCCGCGTCGGCGACGCCATGGCCGCGCCGGCTGAACGGATCGCGGCTCAGGTGCGCGCAAGCGAGGTGGTCGCCAGCGACGAGACGAGTGCGCGCGTGAAGGGCAAGACCTGGTGGCAGTGGACGTTCGGCTGCGCCACCGCCGTCACCTTCGTCATCGCCTCCACGCGCGGCAAATGCGTGCCAACGGCATTTCTCGCCGGCGCGAAGCCTTTAGTGTGGCTGTCGGACCGGCTGCCCGCCCAGTGCAAGCACGCCGAGGAGCACCAGTTCTGTCTGGCGCATCTGATCCGCGATGCGCAATACGCCATCGATCACGGCGACACGATCTTCGCGCCCGGCTTCAAGGCGCTGCTCCAGGACGCGTGCGCGGTGGGTCGCCGTCGGCCCGACCTCGCCGACGCCACCATTGCCGCGCATCGCCGCCGTCTCGAAAGGCAACTGGACCGGTTGCTCGCACGCAAGCCGACCGATGCCGAGGGCCGCAAGCTGCGCGACGCAGTCGCTCTCGACTGCCGCGGCAAGCTCCTCGTGTTCCTGAAGCGCCGCGACGTCGAGCCGACCAACAACGAGAGCGAGCGGGCGCTGAGGCCGTCGGTGATCTTCCGCAAAGTCACGAACGGATTCCGCTCCGAGTGGGGCGCTCAGGCCTACGCGGCACTCTGCTCCATTGTCGAAACCGGCCGCCGCAACGGCCGGAGCGCCCTCGCCGCCATCCGCGACGCCCTCGCCACCCCCTCGGCCGAGCCCGCCGGCGCGTGATCCGCGCGGGGTGAGTAATTACCGCCCGACGGCATACGCCCGGAAACGTCGAGCTCGTGAAGGCACACAAGGACGCACTCTCGAAATTGGGAGAGGAGCGCTTGGAGAAAGAGCAATAGGCGTTGGTCCCTGTGCGGGCCGCTCCGTGCACGATACGCCGGCACGTCGAAGCAGAGCAGAATGTGCTGGGCTCGCTTCGCTACCTGGCTGCTGCCTCACGTCTTTTGTGAAGCAAGGCCGGCATGATATCTCCTGC
>DATBIR010000147.1:0-71719 GCA_036556825.1 Beijerinckiaceae bacterium | reverse complement strand
TCCTTGAGCATGCGGTCCTGCTGCACGGCGTGATAGCCGACCTTGCCCGACAGGAGCCCCTCGGGCAGCTTCCAGATGTGCTCCGCATGCTTGCGGTGCTCGGGATTGGCAACCTGCATGTCGGCCGGCAGCCGGTGCGAGAAGGTGCCGACCTCGCGCGCCGTGCCGCAGGCGGACGGCTGTCCGGTCAGCGAGAACGGGCTGTTGCCCGGCTCGGAGATCTTGCCCGTGAGAAGATGCAGGTTGTAGACCATGTGATTGGCCCACACGCCGCGGACATGCTGGTTGAAGCCCATGGTCCACAGCGACGTGACCTTGGTCTTCGGATCGGCATAGAGTTTCGCCAGCGCCTCGAGCTTTTCCTTCGACACGCCCGACAGCTCCGACACCTTGTCGGCCGTGTATTCGCTCATCAGCCTGGCGTAGGCATCGAAGTTCGACGGATTTGACACCTGCGCGTCGTTGGCATGCTGGGCGCGCTGCTCGAGCACGTGCTCGGGCCGCAGGCCGTAACCGATGTCGGTGTTGGCCATGCGGATGTTGCAGTGCTTCTCGACGAAGTCGCGTTTCACCGCGCCGTTCTGGATCAGGTAATTGGCGATGTAGTTGAGAATGGCGAGATCCGTCCCCGGCTTGAAGATGACGGGGATGTCGGACAGGTCGGTGGTGCGGTGCTCGTAGGTGGACAGCGTGGCGATCTTGACATGCTCGGCGCTGAGTCGACGGTCGGTCACCCGCGTCCACAGGATCGGGTGCATCTCGGCCATGTTCGAGCCCCACAGCACGAAGGCGTCGGCATGCTCGAAATCGTCATAGCAGCCCATCGGCTCGTCCATGCCGAAGGTGCGGATGAAGGTCACGGCCGCAGACGCCATGCAATGGCGCGCATTCGGGTCGAGATTGTTGGTGCGAAACCCCGCGCGCATCAGCTTCGATGCCGCGTAACCCTCCCAGATCGTCCATTGCCCGGAGCCGAACATGCCGACCGCGTCCGGTCCCTTCTCCTTCAGCACACGCTTGAACTGCCGCGCCATCTCGTCGAAGGCGCGGTCCCATGAGACGGGCTGGAACTGGCCGTCCTTGGCGAACGCGTCCCCACGCATGCGCATCAGCGGCTGGGTCAGCCGGTCGGCGCCGTACATGATCTTGGACAGGAAATAACCCTTGACGCAGTTGAGGCCGCGATTGACCTCCGCCTTCATGTCGCCATGCGTCGCGACCACGCGGCCGTCCTTCACACCGACCATGACGCCGCAGCCGGTGCCGCAGAAGCGGCAGGGCGCCTTGGACCATTGCAGCCGGATCTCTTCTCCGGCCGGAAGGTTCTGGGCCTCCGCCGGCAACGGGACGTTGGCGGCGGCAGCGGCGGCGCTCGCCGCCTGGGCTTTGAGGAAGGCGCGGCGCGAGATATCCATGACGGTCAGCCCTTATGCGTTGCTTCGGCGACGGGTTCGGTCTCGAAATGGTGGAAGACAAGTGCGGCCGACAAGACGCCGGGAAGGAGCGACATCTCGTTCATGCGGGTGACGATATCCGCCTCGGACACCGTCTCGAGCGTGACGATGAGCTTGCCGCCGGACGCGCCGGGCACCTCGACGCCAGGCATGTCGGCCAGAGCCGGAAGGACCTGCGAGACGTTCTCGGGACGCACATGCAGGACAAGGCTGGCGACGTGCAGTTCGCGCGCCGGGTGCCGATCCGCGTCGACGACGCGGCCCGTCAGGATGTCTCGTCTGGACGGCGCCGGCTCCGGCATCACACCGGCCCCGGCGGTCCTGTGAACATGTAGTACATCCAGACTACGAATCCCCAGCCGGCAACCACGCCGACCGCAATGAACGGCCAGATGACAACGGCAAGGAGCAGGAACAGGAGCCACTCCCGTCGCCTGGCTTCGCTCCGAACCGGTTCAGCGCTCATTGCGTTCCCGCCCTTTGTTGCAGCCGCTGGCCCGAGATCGATTCGAAGTCACCGATCCCGCCCCGTTTGCTCGAGCCGCGTGATCCTGTCCGGCGAAGCGGCGCCGGCTTGGTCGGATCATGGTCTAAACGCAGAAAACGCAGACTGACAAGCCGCGTTCCATCGGGTGGTCGCTTCGCTTACGGCTAAGGTGGGCCGCGAAACTCCTCATACATTGATCTGGATCAACCCGCACACGGGTCCGCATGTCTTGCACAGCGAACCAGGCGGCGCATCGCTCCGTCGACGTGGGCCCTTCAAAGCTCGGGCAGCAGGTTCAGAACGAAACGCAGGACAAGCCGTCGACGCGCATCACGCTTTCCTGATCGAAGTTTTGTCTGTAGGCGGACCTGATCGCCTCGATCCGCGCATCGGCGCCCATCGTCGAGTCGTGCCAGATGAGCAGGACGTGAGCTTCTTCCCGTGCCACGCGGCCGTCGCTGCCCCGCCACTGGCCTGGGCCGCGCAGCACGGTGAAGCCGGCAGGAAAGCGCGGCGTGACCTCGCGGTCGAGGAAGCCTGTCCACTCGCCGTCGCTGACCGGCGCGGCATTGGCACGCGCCCGTCCAAATAGCAGTTCGATCCGCGCCATCGGTTGTGCCGCGCCACGGCACGCCGGGGCCGATGCGCTTGACAGCGTCGACCATGAGAGACCGGCGGCGAAAGCCATGGCCAGGCAGGCCGCGAGCGCGAGCAGCCTGGCGTTAGCGACGGTCTTGGTCTGCATGCCCATCGAATTGAGAATGACCCGTAAAACCCGCATTATGACGACGGGCGCCGGCTGCGCGGTGTGGGCGGACACGCGCGGCTTGCAGCACCGGAGGGGGGCCGTCGGCCTGGCCTGCCAGCGGCAGGCGTGAGCCGCATATCAGAGGAGGCACCGCGTGCGTTCGATCCCGCTTGGCGCGAAGGGCGCCTACAGCCTCGTGGTCGGACCGGAGCATCTCGCCAGTCAATTCAAGGACGCGATCCTGCCGCCGGTATTTGCGACTCCGATGATGATCCTCGCCATTGAGAACGCGGCGCTCAATGCCATCCGCGACTACCTCGATCCGGGCGAGAGCGCCGTCGGCACCGAGGTCAGCGTGCATCACCTCGCGCCGACGCCGGTCGGTCACCGGGTGCGGGCCGAAGCGGAAGTCACGGCGGTCGATGGCCGCCGCGTGGCCTTCGCGGTCCTCGCGCGCGACGAGATCGAAGAGATTGGGCGCGGCACGCATGAGCGCATGGTCGTCGATCTCGACCGACTTGGCCAACGGCTGGCGGCCAAGCGCAAGGCTTGATCGCGTCAGGGAGCGGCCCCGGCCATCCCCGGCGCGAATGCCGGGGGGCGGTTCATCGCCTCGACGATGCAGCCGCGCACCGGCGGCGCGAGGAAGGTGCGCCGCACGAAGGCGAGCGAGAGCGGCTGGCGGCGGTTCCAAGGCAGGAGCGACAGGGCGCGAGCCAGCGCGCAGTAGCCGACCAGGACCATCAGCCAGGTTCCAGCCAGCTGGACCCAGTGGATGAAGCCGAACGGCGGGACAAGGCCGGCGCCCAGCAGCGCGAGATACGCAGCCCGCACCTGGACGGGAAAGGCGGCCGCGTCGCCTGCACGGGCGGTGAAATGGACCACCTGAACCGCGCCGAGCGCGATCGTCGCGAAGATCGCAGGCCGCCAGCCGGCGGAGTAGACGGCCAGCAGGAGGGCCGTCGCCAACCAGTACCACCACTTCACGTCGTGCAATCGATACTTGGTCATCGTCCGCCTCGTCCGCGCTCGGGAGAAGACCGCTTCCTATTGAATCGATCTCCCCTCCTTCGTTTCAGCCGCATCATCCACTTCGGCGAAGCGGTCTCCACGTCCCGCATTATGCTCTATGCCTGAGATCATGGCGCAGAATGCCTGCCAGAACTTGCAGAAATCCTCGATGGCGTCTTGAGATTTCGCGATGGGCAGAGGCTAACAATGCCCTTCCCCGGCGAAAGGAACTTTCGTGGACAGCAAGACCCCTCCCCTTCCCCCGAGCGCGCTCAAGGTCCAGCAGGCCGCCGACCGCCTCGGACTCGCCATCACCGTGTGCGAGATGCCGCAATCGACCCGCACGGCCGACGAGGCGGCAGCGGCCTGTGGCTGCGACGTCGCGCAGATCGTCAAATCGCTGGTCTTTGCCGGCAGGACGAGCGGGACGCCTTATCTCCTGCTCGTGTCGGGCAAGAATCGCGTCGACGAGAAAGCCGTCGCGCCCGTGGTCGGCGAGGCGCTGACGCGGCCGGACGCACCAAGGGTGCGGGAATGGACCGGCTTCGCCATCGGCGGCATCCCGCCCTTCGGGCACGCATTGACGCTGGCGACCTTCGTCGACGAGGAGTTGTTGCACCACGATCTCGTCTGGGCGGCGGCCGGCACGCCATCGGCGCTTTTTTCTGTCGACCCGAAGGCGCTGGCGGAGGCCGTTGGCGGCAGGATCTTGCGCGTAGCGTGAGACCGCCCCCTCAGCATGAGGAACACGGGCCTCCCTGCCTCCCGCGGGGTGGTGGTCAGGAGAAGCTCATTCCGGCACGCGGACGATGCGGACGTCGCCGCGGCCTGTGCGCACGGTGACGGTCTTGCCGAGACTGCCGGTCGTCTCCACGTCCTGGAACCTGCGCGCGACGGTCTCGACGCGCAAGTTGACGTCCTTGCTCCAGGCGTTGTTCTCGCCCACCGGCATGGCGGCCAGGACCTTGCGGGCCGCCGGCGATACCTCCTTCGAGGCGGCGAGCGAGACGAAATCGTGCACCTTGTGATTGCCGCCGTAGCCGCCCCTGAACACGCGCGGGCCGTCCGAGAACATGACGATGTCGCCGTAGCGAAGCGTCGGGTCGCGCAGGAGGGCGGCCAGCGGGTTCTCCCGTTTGGCCGGATCGGGCGGGGTCGTGGCCTTCGGCGCCGCCGCCGGCAGGCGGACGATCTGCGGGCTGGGCGCTACGACACTGAAGCCGGGCGCCGGTGCGACCAGGCGAATCGCGGGGCGGGTGGCGCGGATGACGTCCCAAAAGCCGCTGTCCTCGGCGACGGCCGGATGCAGCGCCAGTGTGCCAACCCCGGCGAGGGCCGTGACGATCACGGCGGTCCGGGTCCTGAAACCGACTTTACGCATGGCGGGCGCTCGCGGAACGGTCAAGCTTACGCGGGACAACGACGGAAGCCGCCGGCCGGTTCCGTCAAAATGGCAAGTAATTGCTTGCCCTATACTGACGACCGTGGCGCAGCGGCCGCTTTGACTGCCAAGGATTGGTGATAGTTCGGCCGAGGTGAAAGGGCCCCCTCCCGGCCTGCGCCAACAAATATTGAAAGGGATGGTGCGTCTCGAGGAGACCGGTCTCGGGTCGCCTGACCCGTCCCGGCAGCGGCGAAACGTGCTAATATGGAGCGTCTCAGAGGCGATTGTGGGGAGGTTTGCGATGGCTCTTTCCATTGGCGACGTGGCACCGGATTTCGAAGCCGACACCACCCAAGGGCGCATGCGCTTTCACGACTGGATCGGCAATTCCTGGGCCGTGCTGTTCTCGCATCCGAAGGATTTCACCCCGGTCTGCACCACCGAGCTCGGCTACATGGCGAGGATCAAGCCGGAGTTCGACCGGCGCAACGTCAAGATCGTCGGCCTCAGCGTCGATCCGGTCGACAACCATGCGAGATGGGCGCGGGACATCGAGGAGACGCAGGGGCATGCCCCCAACTACCCTATGATCGGCGACCCCGACCTGAGCATCTCGAAGGCTTATGGCATGCTCCCCGCGGCGGTCGGAAACACATCCGAAGGCCGCACGCCGGCCGACAACCAGACCGTGCGCAACGTGTTCGTGATCGGGCCGGACAAGAAGATCAAGCTGATCCTCGTCTACCCGATGACCACGGGCCGCAACTTCGACGAGGTGCTGCGCGTGATCGATTCGCTGCAGATGACCGCCAAGCACCGCGTCTCGACGCCGGTGAACTGGAAGCCAGGCGAGGACGTGATCATCGCCGGCTCCGTGTCCGACGATGAAGCCAGGCAGCTCTATCCGCAAGGGTGGAAGGCGCCGCGGCCATATATCCGGATCGTGCCGCAACCGGGCGGCTGACGGGCGCCGCCGAGCAAGCCGGGGCGCCTGCGCTCTGGCAACAATCGGGATGGACCCCTCGCAGCACGGAGGGCGCCATGCTCTTTCGTCAGCTCTTCGACAGCGTCTCGAGCACCTACACGTATCTACTTGCCAGCCGGCGAGGCGGCGAGGCGCTGATCATCGATCCCGTCCTCGAAAAGGTTGACCGCTACCTGCAGCTGATCGCCGAACTCGATCTGAAACTGGTCAAGGCGGTCGACACGCACCTGCATGCCGACCACATCACCGCCCTTGGTGCGCTGCGCGACCGCACGCATTGCATCACGGTGATGGGCGAGCAGAGCGGCGTCGACGTCGTCTCGATGCGCGTCTGCGAAGGCGACCGGCTGGAGATCGAAGGCTTGAGCCTCGATGTGCTCTACACGCCCGGCCACACGGACGATTCCTACAGCTTCCTGCTGCCAGACCGCGTGTTCACGGGCGACACGCTGCTGATTCGCGGCACCGGCCGCACGGATTTTCAGAACGGCGACCCGCGCGCGCAATTCGAGTCGCTGTTCGGCAAGCTGCTCAAGCTGCCGGACGAGACCAGGATCTTCCCGGCGCACGACTACAAGGGCGACACGGTCAGCACGATCGGCGAGGAAAAAGCCTTCAACCCGCGCCTGCAGGTTCAATCGGTCGACGAATATGTCGAGCTGATGAACAGCCTCAACCTGCCCAACCCGAAGATGATGGACGTCGCCGTTCCGGCCAACACGCATATCGGGCTCGCGCAGGAGGACATCCGACGCCGCGGCTGGGCGGTCACGGCGGCCGAGGCGCTGCAGCTTCTGGGAGCACCCGAGGTGGCGCTGATCGACCTGCGCGAGAAGCGCGAGCGCGACAAGCACGGCGTGATCCCCGGCTCGCTGCACGCGCCTTATGCCGACCTCCCGGAGAACATCAGGCCCGGTGGCATCCTGCACGAGCTCGCCGGCGCGACGGGCAAGCGCATGCTGTTCTACTGCGCCTTCGGCGAGCGCTCGGCGATGGCGGTGCAGGCGGCGCAGGATGCCGGCCTCGCCTCCGCCTGCCATATCGATGGCGGCTTCAATGCCTGGAAGGCCGCGAGGGGGCCTGTGAACTGATTGAGCCCCCCTGCGGGCGCTCCTCGGCATTCAGCATGCGTTGTCAATCATCAACGTTGGCCGGTGTTCGTCACGCGCTGTTGCCGTCGGGCGGAGCGGTCGTGTCGGCTTCGAGCGCGGGCTCGATCAGGCTCGGGTCGTCGTTCTTGACCGAGTTCACGCGCGTCGACACCGGCCACATGGTCAGCGGCTCCGCCGGATAGGGCTTCAGCAGGTCGCGCGGGTCCTCCTCGTCTGACAGCCAGCGCGCGTAATCAGCCGGATCGAGGATCAACGGCATGCGGCTATGGATCGGGCGCACCAGGGAATTGGCTCGGGTCGTCACGACACAGAAGGTGCGCTGCCATTCGCCCGTCTTCGGGTCCTTCCAGTTCTCCCAAAGACCGGCCAGGCCGAACGGCGCGCCGGTCCTCATGCCAATCGCGAATGGCTGCTTGACCTTGGCGCCCTTGACCGCCTTCCACTCGAAAAAACCGTCGATCGGCATGATGCAGCGGCGCTTGTGGTAGGCTTCGCGAAAAAACGGGCGCTCCTCCGGCGGAAAGGTCTTGGTGAGGAGCGTCTCGGCCGCGGCGTTGATCGGAGGGGGCTTCGGCTTGTCGCTGCAGAAATGCGGAATCAGCCCCCAGCGCAGCAGGTCGAGCGAGCGCTCGCCGGTGTGCGGGTTGCGCCGGATGATCCACAGGTCCTGGCTCGGCGCGCCATTGTAGCGTGGCGGCACGTTCGACCAACGGTTGTCGCGATCCTCGAGCCCGTCGACGATGGCGAGACTGAGCTCGCCCGGCCTGCTCTTCTGAACGACGCGCCCGCACATGACCGAAGCGAGATAACGATTAGCGCAGCGATTGTCAGTAGCCGGCGTTGCGCACCAATCAGGCCCTCGTCCTGAGGAGTCGTCGAAGACGGCATCCTCAGGATGCTCCAGTTGATGGACGTCAACCTGCGCTATCCGGCGAGAGGGCGCGGGCTCCTCAGGATGAGGGCTTATGGTGGTGTTCTGCCCTGCGCGCCAACAGCCACGATTGATTTACGTGAATGCGGCTGAGCGGCGAATCTTGCGATGCTGATTCGCTGACGCAACGGACCTGTCCGCAAGCGGCGGAGCGAGGCCCCCGGTCGCCCCGATTTCATGAGGGCGCCATGTTGCAGCGTCAGCGGGGGAGGCATTTCAAAATGACATTTGCATGTGCCTATAATCTGTTCGCCCATAGAGTGAAGACGGATCTCTATTGCGCGGTTCCTGAAGATTGCCCCGTGCCGCCCAGTGTCGACGGGCGCTGGCGTTTTGCCGGACGCCTGGCGGACGCGCAGGCGGTGTCGGGATTTCGCGACTCCAGCGCTCGCTGCAGCGCGCGACGCAAGGGCTATGTGCTGTTCTTTGCCGGGGCGAAGGGCGGGCCGCGGGCGCTCGCCGCCTGACCGGCTCGCCGCCAGTCAACCGGCAGCGCGCAATCGGCCCTCGTAACGATCAGCGGCTGCCGCCTGTCACGCCCGTGACACGCGGCCCGAGCGGTGCTAAGCGCCGCCATGCTCGAAGGCTTGCATCCGAACCGCCCGACGCACGTGATGCGGCTGGCGACCGACGAGCGTTCGGCGCGCACCCTCACCGACCTGTTGGGCGAGGTGTTCGACCCGGCCGAGACCGCTGTCGCCGCGTTTGAGAGTGAGGACGGCGGCTCGTGGCTGCTAGAGGCATATTTTGCCAGCGCGCCTGACGAGGCGGCGATCCGCGACCTCGCGCGGCCGATCGTCGGCGAAACGGTCGATGCGGCGATCTTCGAGACGCTGGCGCAAAAGGATTGGGTGAAATGCTCGCTGGAAGGCTTGAGGCCGGTACGGGCCGGGCGCTTCCTTGTCCACGGCGCTCATGACCGCCAAGAGCGCCGCCCCAACGACCTCGCCATCGAGATCGAGGCAGCGCTGGCGTTCGGCACCGGCCATCACGGAACGACCAGGGGCGTGCTGCTGGCCCTCGCCCGCCAGCTCGCTCGGCGGCGTCCGCGGCACCTGCTCGACGTCGGAACGGGAACGGGCATTCTGGCCTTCGCCGCCGCCATGGCGACCAGGCGGCCGGTCGTGGCCGGCGATATCGACCGCATTGCCGTCGACGTGGCCAAGGCGAATGCCAGACTGAATGGAGTTGGGGCTCTGGTGCGGTTCTATGCGGCCCCGGGGGTCCGTCACGGGGCGGCCAACCGGACCAGGCATTTCGACGTCGTGCTCGCCAATATCCTGGCGAGGCCACTGATGCGCCTGGCGCCCGCCCTGGCGCGGGTCCTGGCGGCGGATGGGGTGTTGGTTCTGTCGGGGCTGCTGGCGCGGGATGTGCGGCAGGTGGCGGCCGCCTATGCGGCCCAGGGCCTGATGCTGCTGCGTCGCTCCGAGCTCGAAGGCTGGGCGACGCTGGAGCTCAAGCGGGGCGGGGTTGGCCCCCGCCCTGCCCGGCTTACATCTCGGCGAACGGGTAGCGGCGCAGGTATTCGCGGCGCAGCTTCTGGGCCTCGGCCAGGGAACCCGGCAGCGAAGCGAAGAACGCGCCCACGGCGCGCAAGGCGGTCAGGATAATCATTGTTGTTAAGTCCTCGGTGTCTTGGTTTCTATCTGATGGCAGGAATGTGATGGTTTCCGAGCAACTTAGGTAGGGGGGACGCCGCATGAAAGCTATGCGCTCAGAGCGTAGCAGGTTAACATAACTCTAAACAGCCAGCGTTAATTGCATGGCTCGCTAGATGGCAGATCTCTTGATGAGCAGCCGCTTTCAATCCTTCGATAACCCGCCCGATCCCGGCCACGGCGCCCCGCGCATCACCGCCCTGCGAGCGGAGCTGGCCGAACGCGGCCTTGCCGGCTTCATCGTGCCTAGGGCCGATGAGCACCAATCTGAATACGTGCCGAAATCTGCCGAGCGGCTCGCTTGGCTCACTGGCTTCACGGGCTCGGCGGGCACGGCCGTCATCCTGCTCGACAAGGCCGCCCTGGTGGTCGACGGCCGTTACACCCTGCAGGCCGCCGAGCAGGTCGACACGGCCCTGATCGCGCCCGTGCAGATGACCGAAGCCACGGTGGATGCCTGGATCGAGGCCAACCTGCCACACGGCGCCACGCTCGGCTACGATCCGTGGCTGCACACGCCCGAGAACGTCAAGAAGCTGCAGAAGGCCGCTACAAATGCCGGCGGCACGCTGACGGCCGTCGATGCCAATCCGGTCGACGCAATCTGGACCGAGCGCCCCTCCCCGCCCCGGGCCCCCGTGCGTCCGCATCCGCTAGACCACGCCGGAGAAAGCAGCGAGGACAAGCTGCGGCGCATTCGCGACAAGCTCAAGGTCCAGAGGATCGGTGCACTGGTCGTATCCGACCCGCACAACCTCGCCTGGACCTTCAACCTGCGCGGGGGCGACGTGCCCCATACCCCCCTCCCCCTCGGCTATGCGCTGATCCCGCAGGACGGCCGGCCGACCGTGTTCCTGGATCCGGCCAAGATCACCAACGAGACCGGGTCGGCGATCGGTGCGATCGCCACTGTCGCGCCACCCGAGGCGATGCCGGCCGCCCTCGACGCGCTCGGCCGCGAGAAGGTCAAGGTGCGGATCGACGCGGCGACGGGCGCTATCGCCCTGGTGCGGCGCATCGAGGCCGCCGGCGGCATTGCGGATATCGGGCCGGATCCGATCAGCCTGATGAAGGCGACGAAGAACCCGATCGAGATCGAGGGGGCGCGGGCGGCCCATCTGCGCGACGGCGCCGCCGTGGCGCGCTTCCTGGCCTGGCTGGCACGCAGCGCGCCCGGACAGGTGACCGAGATCGACGCGGTCGAAGCGCTCGAGCGGTTCCGCGCTGACACGGGCCTGTTGCGCGACGTGTCGTTCCCGACCATCTCCGGGGCCGGCCCGAACGGCGCCATCGTGCACTACCGCGTGACGCGCGCGAGCAACCGCGCCCTCCAGGCGGGCGAGTTGTTCCTGATCGATTCAGGCGCGCAATACGAGGACGGCACGACCGACATCACCCGCACGGTAGCGATCGGCCCGCCGACGGCCGAGATGCGCGACCGCTTCACGCGCGTCCTGAAGGGCCATATCGCCATCGCTTGCGCGGTGTTTCCGAAAGGCACGTCGGGCGCGCAGATCGATGGCCTGGCGCGGCTGGCGTTGTGGCAGGCCGGGCTCGATTTCGAGCACGGCACCGGCCATGGCGTGGGAAGCTACCTGTCGGTGCACGAGGGGCCGCAGCGCATCTCCAAGGTCGGCACCACGCCGCTCGAGCCGGGCATGATCCTGTCGAACGAGCCGGGCTACTACAAGGCCGGGGCCTACGGCATCCGCATCGAGAGCCTGGTCCTCGTCGAGCGGCGCGAGATCGCCGGGGCGGAGCGCGAGATGATGGGCTTCGAGACGCTCACGCTGGCACCGATCGACCGGTCGCTTGTCGACGTATCGCTGATGAGCAGCGACGAGATCGCCTGGTTCGACGCCTATCATGCGACCGTGCGCCAAAATCTATCGCCGCTGGTCGACGCGGGGACGAAAGGCTGGCTCGAGGAGGCGACGCGCCCGCTGCGATGACCGCGCAGAGCGGGATCGTCTCAGATTGAACGGTGCCAGTTTGCCGGTTCATGCTCGTCACGCCAGCATGCGAAGCAGCACGACCACGGCGACCCCCACTGCGATGGTCGCCAGGAGCGGCAGGCGCGTGGCGGCAACGATCGTGACGGCCGTCGCGGCGGTCTCGCGCCAACCGGTGGCGAGCGCCATCGGCGCGATCACAGCAACCAGCACGGCTGCGGGGATGGCGTCGAACGCCGCCCGCGCGCGGCCGCGCAGGACCAGCCGTTGCGCGATCAGCGGGCCGGCGATGCGCGTGCCATAGGTGATCGCCGCCATGACGAGAATGGCAACGAGCGTCGCGGCATCGAGGCTCACGATACACGCTCGGAATCGGCCGCAGCAAAATACGCCGCTGCGATGCCGGCGGCAGCGCCGGCGGCGACGTGCCACGGCGGACCTAACACGACATGGACGAGCGCGGCCGCTGCAGCGCTCGCGGCAATCGTCACGCCGGTCGCCCTCCCCTTCCAGAAGCCAGCGATCAGGCCGATGAACAAGGCGGTGAAAGCGAAGTCGGCACCGTAGCGTTGCGGATTGCCGAGGAACGCGCCGAGGACGGCGCCGAGCGCCGTCGAGCCCACCCAGGCGAGCGGGAGCACGGCCGCGCTCGCGAACCAATAGGCTGGCGTCAGCACCCGCTCCGCCGCCCGGCGTTCCGAAAGCGCCCACGATTCGTCGGTCAGGAAGAAGAAGCCGAGGAGCCGTTGCAACGGCGCAAATGTGCGCGTCTTGGGCGCCAGCGACGCGCCCATGAGCACGTGGCGGGCATTGACGAGAAGCGTCGACAGCGCGAGCGCCGCGACCGGAACCGGGTAGGTCCACAGCTCGATCCCGGCGAATTGCGCGCCGCCGGCGAAGACCAGCAGCGACATGAGCGTCGCTTCGAGCGGCGACAGGCCTTTCGTCGTCGCGATCGCGCCGAACAGGAGGCCGATCGGCGTTGCCGCGATCATCACCGGCGCGATGTCGCGCAGGCCGTCCCTCACCTCGGCGGGCAGACGCAGCAATGATGCAGAGGACAGGTTAAGGCGCACGACGTGCACCCGTCATGACCGGCCGACGAGCACGAACCAGCCGTCCTCGTCGACCACCTTGACGCCGAACTCCCTGGCCTTGTCGAGCTTCGAGCCGGCGCCCGGCCCGGCCACGACCAGATCCGTCTTCTTCGACACCGATCCCGCCACCTTGGCGCCGAGGCGCTCGGCCATCGCCTTGGCCTCGTCACGCGTCATCTGCTCGAGCGAGCCGGTGAACACGACGGTCTTGCCGGCCACGGGGCTCTCGTTGGCCACCTCTTCCAAGGCCTCCGGCGTGACCTCATCGAGCAGCGCATCGAGCATCTCCTCGTTGTGCCGCTCCTTGAAGAACTCGACGATGGCATCCGCCACCACCTCGCCGATGCCGCCGATCGCGGTCAGCTCGGCATAAGCTTCGGAGTCCGGATCGGCGGCGGCGCGCGCCGTGGCGCGCAACTGTTCGAAGGAACCGAAATGCCGCGCCAGCAGACGCGCGTTGGTCTCGCCGACATGGCGGATGCCGAGCGCGAAGATGAAACGGTCGAGCGACACGCGGCGGCGCGCCTCGATCGCCGCGAACAGGTTGCGGGCGCTCGTCTCGCCCCAGCCTTCGCGCGCCGCGAGCGCGCCGGCGCTGCGCCGGTCGCGCGCCTCGAGCGTGAAGATATCCTGCGGTCGCGTGATGAGCCCGTCTTCGAAAAACTCCTCAATGCGCTGCGCGCCGAGGCCCTCGATGTCGAAGGCGTTGCGCGAGACGAAATGCTTGAGCCGCTCCACTGCCTGAGCCGGGCAGATCAGGCCGCCGGTGCAGCGCCGCACCACGTCCTCCTTGCCGCTGCGCGGGTTGATCTCACGCACGGCGTGGCTGCCGCAAGCAGGGCACGTCGCCGGGAACTGAAAAGGCCTGGAGCCGCGCGGGCGCTTCTCGAGCACGATGCCGAGCACCTGCGGGATGACGTCGCCGGCGCGCTGGATCGTGACCGTGTCGCCGATGCGCACGTCCTTGCGTAAAATCTCGTCCTCGTTGTGGAGCGTCGCGCTCGTCACGACGACGCCGCCGACGGTGACCGGTTTCAGCGTCGCCACCGGTGTCAGCGAGCCGGTGCGTCCGACAAAGATCTCGATGTTCTCGACGACGGTGACCGCCTTCTGCGCCGGAAACTTGTGCGCCAGCGCCCAGCGCGGCGACCGCGACACGTAGCCGAGCCGGTTCTGAAGGTCGAGGTGATCGACCTTGTAGACCACGCCATCGATGTCGTAGCCGAGATTGGCGCGCTCGGTCTCGATCTCGCGGTAATGCGCGAGCATCCCGTCGATGGTCTCGTGACGGCGCATCAGCGGGTTGACCTTGAACCCGAGCCCGGCCAGCGCCTGCATCATGCCCATCTGGGTCTTGGCCGGCAGCGCGCTCAGCTCGCCCCAGCCGTGGGCGAAAAACCGCAGCGGGCGCGAAGCGGTGATGTCCGGATCGAGCTGGCGCAGGCTGCCCGCGGCGGAATTGCGCGGATTGGCGAAGAGCGGCTTCCCGGCCGCGGCCTGGCGTTCGTTGATCGCGGCGAAGTCCGAATGCAAGAGGTAGATCTCGCCGCGCACCTCGCAGATCCCGGGCACGGCGCGGCCGCGCAGGCGCTGCGGGATTTCGCGCACGGTGCGCGCATTGGCGGTGACGTCCTCGCCCTCGATGCCATCGCCGCGCGTGGCTGCGGTGACGAGCCGCCCGTCCTCGTAACGAAGGCTCAGCGACAGGCCGTCAATCTTGGGCTCGGACGTGAAGGCGACCAGCGCCTCCTCCTTGAGATTGAGGAAGCGCCTGATGCGCTCGACGAACGCGCTCACATCCTCGTCAGAGAAGCCGTTGGCCAGGGACAGCATCGGCGCGCGGTGGCGCACCTTGGCGAATTTTTCCGAGACTCGCGCCCCGACTTTGCGGCTGAGGCTTTGCTCGCCGGCCAACTCGGGAAAGCGAGCTTCGAGAGCCTCGTAACGCTGCCGCAGGGCATCGTATTCGGCATCAGAAAGCGACGGCGCGTCGTCCTGGTAGTAGCGCCGGTCGTGTTCAGCGATCTCGGCGCCCAGCGACTCGTGCTCGCTCTGCGCATCGCGCAGGCTGAGATCGTCGATGGACGTGGTGCGGAGGGATGCCTGCCTAGGCTTTGCCATGGGATCGCACGCGAAACTGACGGCCCGGCATTGTAGGACCCGGCCAGGGAAGTGGGCACCCCTTGTGCGAAAAGCTCGGCCGGCATGCAATCCGGTGCCCGGGCGATCCGGAACGCCTCACGGGATCATTGCGCCGCTTCGAGCAGGCGCGCCGCAGCCGCCCTCGCCTCGTCGGTGATGGTGGCGCCGGCCAGCATGCGCGCGATCTCCTCCTTGCGCGGCTTGGCGGCGAGCGGCGCCACGCGCGTGGCCACGCGCTTGGCGCCGGCGACCGCCTCCTTGGAGATCAGAAAATGGCTGGCGGCGCGGGCGGCTACCTGCGGCGCATGCGTCACCGCCATCACCTGCACGCGTTGCGCGAGCCGCGCGAGCCGCTGGCCGATGGCATCGGCGACTGCACCTCCGACGCCGGTGTCAATCTCGTCGAAGACCAGGGTTGGCGCCGACCCCTTGTCGGCGAGCACGACTTTCAGCGCCAGCATGAAACGGGAGAGCTCGCCGCCGGACGCGACCTTCATCAGCGGGCCGGGCTTGGTGCCGGGGTTGGTGCGCGCCCAGAACTCGACCCGGTCGAAACCGGCCGCCTCGCGGCTGCTCTCGTCCGTATCGATCTGAGTGATGAAGCGGGCGCGCTCGAGCTTGAGCGGCGGCAGCTCCGCCTGGACAGCCTTGTCGAGCTTGGCGGCAGCGCGCCGGCGTCCCTCGCAAAGCCCCCGCGCCGCCACGACATAGGCGGCATCGGCTTCCTTAAGCGCCTGCTCGAAGGCAGCGAGTTGCTCCTCGCCCGCGTCGATGGCCGCGACGTCGTTCGCATAACGTTCCCGCAACGCCGCGAGTTCGTCGGCGGAGACGCCGTATTTGCGAGCCGCGGCCCGCAGCGCGAACAGCCGCTCCTCGGTGTGCTCGAGCTCGCGCGGCTCGAAATCGGCGGCGCGCAACGCCTCCTCGAGCGCGGCGCGCGCCTCGTCGAGAGCAATGAGCGCGGCTTCGAGCGCCTTCACGCACGGCTCGACGAGAGTCGGCGCTTGCGTCGTACGCCGTTCGAGCTTGCGTGCGGCCGCGGACAGCGCGGGCACGGCTGAGCCCGAGCCGGCCACGCCTTGCAGCGCATCGTTCAGATCCTCGGCGACCTTCTCGGCCTGCATCATCTCGATGCGACGCTCCGCCAGGGCAAGCTCTTCGCCCGGCTGCGGGTGCAGCGCGGTCAGCTCCTGCACCGCATGGCGCAGGAAATCGGCCTCCTTGCGGGCGCGCTCGACACGAGCGCGATGCTGAGTGAGCGCTGCGCGCGCCTCGCGCACGCGCCGGGCCGCGTCGGCGACGGCGCGGGCATCGGCCTGCAGCCCGCCGAACGCATCGAGAATCGCGCGATGCGTGACCGGGTCGACGAGCGCGCGGTCGTCATGCTGGCCGTGAATCTCGACGAGGCTGGCGCCGATCGTCCGGAGGACCTGCACGCTGACCGGCTGGTCGTTGATGAAGGCGCGCGTACGCCCGTCGGCATATTGTACGCGCCGCAGAATCAGGTCGCCCTCGGTATCGATCTCGGCATCTGCCGCAATCTGCCGGGCGGGATGGTCGAGCGGCGCATCGAAGGTGGCAGTGACCTGGCCCTGCGCCTCGCCGTGACGCACGAGGCTGCCGTCGCCACGGCCGCCGAGCGCCAGCGCAAAGGCATCGAGCAGAATCGACTTGCCGGCGCCGGTCTCGCCGGTGAGCACGGACAGGCCTTCCGGGAAGCTCAGCGCCAGGCGGTCGATCAGGACGATGTCGCGGATCGCAAGCTGGATCAGCATCAGGCCGTTTGGCTTATTGCGACAGGCCCACCGTGCGCGTCAGGCCACGGAAGCTGCGGCTGATCCACGAGCCCGCGTCCTCGCGCGGCTCGAGGCCGCCCGACCTCAGCAGCTTGTGCGCATCGTGGTACCACGGGCTGTCGGGAAAATTGTGTCCGAGAACGGCTGCCGCGGTCTGCGCCTCGTTGACGATGCCGAGCGCCATATAGGCCTCGGTCAGCCGCATCAGCGCCTCTTCGACGTGGCGCGTGGTCTGATACTTGGCGACGACGTCACGGAAGCGGTTGATGGCGCCGGTGTACTGCCGCTTCTGGAGGTAGTAGCGGCCGACCTGCATCTCCTTGCCGGCCAGCTGGTCTTTCGCCACCTGAATGCGCTGGCGCGCGTCCGATACGTATTCGGACTTCGGAAAGCGGTCGACCAGCTCCTGCAGCGCCACCAGCGCCTTTTCGGAGCGCTCCTGGTCGCGCGTGATGTCGGGGATCTGGTTGAAGTTCGACATCGCCATGATGTACTGGGCGTAGGGCGCGTCAGCCGAGGCCGGATGCAGTTGCAGATAGCGCCGCGCCGCATTGATGGCGTCGTCGTAGTCGCGCCCCTCGTATTTGGCGTAGGCAGTCATGATCAGCGCCTTGCGCGACCACTCCGAATACGGGTGCTGTTTTTCGAGGTCGCCGAATTTCTTGGCGGCGCCGTGGTAATCGCTGCGCTTGAGACGACCGAGGCCCTCGTCATAAAGCTGCTCGGCCGGGACCTCGGGCACGATCTCCATCTTGTATTTTTCGCCCGAGCTGAACGGGTTCAGCGACGACAGCGACTCGCATCCGGCCAAGGCCAGGCTGCCGGCGATCAGCGCGATCACGCGGGCGACGGCAGTCGTGCCCGGAAGCGCTTTGACGAGAGACATGTTTGTCGTCCTCTGCCCAAGTAGTCCGCATGGACGCGGATCTTTAAAGGCTCTTTAACCCAGCCGGACCGAGTCCGCCAACCCCGTCCGGCGCTGCCGCTCGCTTCCGTGGCCGCTCGGCAACTACGACGGTGCAAGGTGGCGCTTTGATGGCGGGCGCCACAGCAAGCGGAATAAATGCCGTTATAAACGCCTGCCCCCCTTATCCGGGCAGTGCGCAGGCATCTGACAAGACGCATCCGAGGCTTGGCCCGGGCGAACGCGATTAGCAGAATCAGCGCGGGGCCGCGCGGGACCCCACCATCCGGTCCTAGTGGATATCCGGCGCGAAAGCCGGAACGGCGATGCCTTTGCCGATCTCCGCATACCCCGTCTCGCGGCGCCGGCCGCTGTCGACGATGGCGTAATTGGAGCGACTTGCGAACAGCGCCTCAACCACGGCCAGGTTCAGACGATGGCCGCCGCAATATGACCGATAGGTTGCAAGGAGCGGCAGACCGGCCAGCGCCAGATCGCCGATGGCGTCGAGAATCTTGTGCCGGACGAACTCGTCGGCGTAGCGCAGGCCTTCCGGATTGATGATCGCATCCTCGCCGATCGCGACCGTGTTTTCCAGCGAGGCGCCGAGCGCGAAGCCGGACTTCCACAGCCGCTCCACGTCGCGCATGAAGCCGAACGTGCGCGCCCGCGCCACCTCGCGCCGGTAGACCGAGCTGGACAGTTCAATCGCCTTGCGCTGGCGGCCGATGACGGGATTCTCGAAATCGATCTCGACGTCGACGCGGAAGCCGCGGTCTCTCGGGCACAGCTCGGCAAAGGCGTTGCCGTTCTCGACACGGATGGGCTTCAGCACCTTCAGATAACGCCGATGCGCGTTGACGACGACTGTGCCCACCCGGTCGATCGCCTCGACGAAAGGCTCCGCGCTGCCATCGAGAATCGGCACCTCCGGCCCGTCGATCTCGACGAGCGCGTTGTCGATGCCGATGCCGTAGAAGGCCGACATGAGATGCTCGATCGTGGCAACGGCGCCGGTATCGCGATCGCCGATGACAGTGCACAGCTCGGTGGCCGTGACCGCGAGATGGCGCGCATCAATCAAACGATCGCGCCCGTTCGCCAGACCTGTACGGAGAAAAGCGATGCCGTGATCGGCCTCGGCCGGGTGGATGACAATCCTGACGTCAGCCCCCGAATGAACACCCGCCCCCGAAACGACAGCAGGCGCGCGCAGCGTCATCTGTTGATTTTGTTTCATTCCCGCGACCTCGGCCACGCCTTATCGTTGCAAGACTATTGTCCGCCGCCGAGAAGACCTGTCCGTTCTTGAGCCCCAGGGGTCTTGGCGCCGTAGGAGCGCCTGCCCTTCTTTTGACGTGCTTGCACCATAATCGCGGCCGGCACGCCCGCCAAATCACGCTTTCTTACGCTCTGTTACAACCCCGCTAACCTTATAAGCTGTTGAACTTACGCACTTTTTAATGGCGAAGGCCCCGCGCTCCGAGCGGCGGGGCCGATCCCATCCTGCGGAGGTCTTCAGAATCAGTTCGTCTGGCGGCGCAGGAAGGCCGGAATCTCCAGATGCTCGTCGTCTAGCCCGCGCGCCGGAGCCGCCGGCCGGCCATGCGAATCGAGCGCGCCTTGCGCCGGGCGCTGACCGTGTGGCGCCGGTGGCCGCTTGGTATATTCGGCGTGGGCCGGAGACATGGACGGACGCTGCGGTCCCTCGCCGGGTGGGCGATGGGCGGCCGGCTTCTCCGCAGGCTGAGGCGCCGGCGATTCGTCCTTGCGGCCGAAACCGACTGTCGCCAGGCGCTGCAGCAGGGTCATGCGTTTGGGATCGTGGCCGACGGCTTCGCCTTCGCCGCGCGTTGCGCGCAGCTGATTCTGCGCGGGGAGCGGCAGGTCCTCGACGCGCGGCATGCGAGTCGGTCGCAGGGCGCGCTCCGGCTGCGGCGGGATGAAGGGCGCAGGGGCCAGATCCTCGACAGGCACGGGAGCCGACGGCGGCGCGAACGGCACTGCCGGTCGCGTCTGAACAGGCGGTGGCGCGATCTCGCTGCGCAGCGCTTGCGCCGGCTGCGGCAAAGGTGCGGCTTGCGGCATTGCCGGCGCAGCGGCCGCCGCAGCGGGTATCGCCGGGGGCATGGCGGCAACGGGCTTGGCCGCAGCGGGCATGACAGCCGGCGTGGGAGCGGCGATCGGAGCGGGCATCACCGGAGGCGCCACAATCGGTTTCGGCGCGGCAGCCTCGGCGTGCGCAAGCGGCCGGATTGCGGGCGCGGCCGGTGTCGCGGAGGGTGCCGACGGTGTGACGCGCGCGCGCGCCTCGGCCCGCAAGCGCTCAGCAACCTCAGCGATGCGCTGCTCGGTCGCCGCTATTTCCGGCGCCTTGGCCAGGAGGGCATGGTCGATTCCGGTTGCAACAACCGAGACCCGGATGATGCCTTCGAGGGCCTCGTCGAAGGTCGCACCGAGGATAATATTGGCGTCCTGGTCGACCTCTTCGCGGATGCGCGTGGCCGCTTCGTCGACTTCGTAGAGCGTCAGGTCGCGCCCGCCGGTGATCGAAATCAGGAGGCCGCGCGCGCCCTTCATCGAGACGTCGTCGAGAAGCGGGTTGGCGATGGCGGCCTCGGCCGCGCGATTGGCGCGCTTCTCGCCTGACGCCTCGCCCGTGCCCATCATCGCCTTGCCCATGCCGCGCATGATGGCGCGCACGTCGGCAAAGTCGAGATTGATCAGGCCTTCCTTGACCATCAGGTCGGTAATGCAGGCGACACCGGAGTAGAGCACCTGGTCGGCCATCGCGAAGGCGTCGGCAAAGGTGGTCTTCTCGTTGGCGATGCGAAACAGATTCTGGTTCGGAATGACGATCAGCGTGTCGACCGCCTGCTGCAGCTCCTCGACGCCGCTCTCGGCGACGCGCATGCGGCGCACGCCCTCGAACTGGAAGGGTTTGGTGACGACGCCGACGGTGAGGATGCCCATGTCGCGCGCGGCGCGCGCGATGACCGGCGCCGCGCCCGTGCCGGTGCCGCCACCCATCCCGGCCGTGACGAACACCATATGCGCGCCAGACAGCTGATCACGGATCTCGTCGATCACCTCGTCGGCTGCCGCGCGTCCCACCTCCGGCTGCGAGCCGGCGCCGAGGCCCTGCGTGACGGTCAGCCCCATCTGGATGATGCGTTCCGCCTTGGACGAGGTGAGCGCCTGAGCGTCGGTGTTGGCGACGACGAATTCGACGCCGATGAGGCCCGCCTCGATCATGTTGTTGACCGCGTTGCCGCCGGCGCCGCCGACACCGAAGACGGTGATGCGCGGCTTGAGTTCCCGGATGTCCGGAGCTTGCAAACTGATGGTCATGACCTAGCCCCTCTCGTAACCCTTTTCTCTCGGCGCCCGGCTGCGCGGTTCCCCTCGCGGAGTCGCCGAGTCGCCCCCCTGCCTTACCCTCAAAAACTTTCCCGAATCCAACGGCCGACCCGTGACAGGTAGCCGTCGGTGCCCGTGCCGGCGAAAATTCCGCTGGACCGTGGCTCGAATTGCTCCATATGCGCGACCTGCGGATACACCAGGAGGCCGACCGCGGCGGCAAAACCCGGCCCCTTGGCGGCTTCGGGCAGACCCTTGATGCCGAGCGGACGCCCGATTCGCACTTGCCCCTGCAGGATGCGCCGCGCCACCTCGGGAACGCCGGCGAGCTGACTGGCGCCGCCGGTCAGGATCACGCGCCGGCCCGCCTGCGCGGCAAAGCCCGCGTTCCTGAGACGATCCCGGATCAGCTCGAGAATCTCCTCGATGCGCGGCTTGATGATGCGCGTGAGGTGCGCCTTCGGCAGATGGCCGGGCACGTCACGCTCGTCCTCGTCGACCTGAGGCACGGCAATCATGTCGCGGTCGTCGGCGCTCGTCGTGATCGCCGAGCCATAGAGCGTCTTGAGCCGCTCGGCCGCGGTGACGCGCGTGGTCAGGCCGCGCGCGATGTCCATGGTAACGTGATGGCCGCCCACGGCGAGCGCATCGAGGTGAACGATGTGCCCTGCCGCGAACACGGCGATGCTCGTCGTGCCACCGCCCATGTCGATGAGCACGGCGCCCATGTCCGACTCGTCGTCGACGACCGATGACAACCCGGCCGCATAAGGTGTCGCGACAACGGCCTCGACGCCGAGATGGCATCGCTCGACCGAGAGCATCAGGTTGCGAGCCGCGGCCGCCTCGGCGGTGACGACGTGCAAGTCGACGCCGAGCTTTTCGCCGATCATTCCGGCCGGATCGACGATATTGGCCTGGGCGTCGAGCGAGTAGCCGGTCGGGAGCGAGTGCAGGATGGCCCGCCCGGGACGCGGGTGAACGGCGCTCGCGGCCGACAGCACGCGGTTCAGATCGGCAGCCGTGACGGCGCCGCCGCGCACGCCGATATTGCCGTTCAGATGCTGGGAGCCGAGACGGCCGCCGGTCAGGTTGACGATGACGGACTGGATCTCGACCTTGGCCATGCGCTCGGCGGCGTGCACAGCCTGACGGATCGCGCCCTCGGCGGCCTCGAGATCGACGATGGCGCCGCCCTTGAGACCAACCGAGCGCTGATGCCCGATGCCGATGATTCTGGCGACGTGCGTGCGGCCGCGAAACGCCTCGAGGTTGTCGACGGGCTTGAGCTGCGCGACCAGGCAGACGATCTTGCTCGTGCCGATGTCGAGCACGGACAACGTCGCGCTCTTGCGCGCTGACAGCGGCTTCAGCCGCGGCATGAAGCCGTGATGTTGCAGGCTCATGTCTCGACGCCCTTGCCGCGGGGGGGCTTCTTCTTGGCGGCGTCGAGACGCGCCGCCATTGCCTCCTCCGTGAGCCGCACGACGACACGGTCGCTCATGCGCAGGTCGAGCGAGATGATGTCCTTGTCGAAAATCCGCTGCTCGCGTTCGAGCTTGACGAGCCGAGCGACCGCCGCCGCGGCCCCCTGCTCCGGCAGCCGCACGTCCATGCCGTTGTCGATCTTGAGCGTCCAGCGGCGGCCCGACACGAGCATCCCGGCGACGATGCGCGACTTGAGCGGCCCCGCCGCCTCGAGAAGGGCGAGATATTCCCCGCTGCGTCCGTTTGCCAAGTCGCCGACCACGAGCGGCAGATGGCTGAAGCGCGCATCCTGCACGATGTCGATGACCGTCCCGTCGACGGCGATCAGGAACACCTCGCCGTTGTGTTGCCACAGTGCGTGCGGCTCGCGCTCGCTCATCGTGATGAGCAGCTCGCCCGGATAGAGCTTGCGCACGGAGGCGTTTCTGATCAGCGGCACGCGCTCGAGCCGGTCGCGGATCTCGGCAACGTCGAGAAACGGCAGCGACGCCTTCGTGGAGATGCCGGCGATGCCGAGGATCTCGGCCTCGGTGAGCTGGCCGATGCCCGAGATGGTGACCCGCTCGAGCCCAAGCCCGAGGGTTCGGGCGAGCATGTGGCGCGGCTCGCCATACTTGTCGAGCACGCGCTGGTAATGCCCGCCGACAACGGCGCCGGTGAGACCGACGAGCGCGAAAAAGACCAGGACCAGCCCGGTTCCGAGGAACGGCGGCAGCCGGCGCTGCAGAGGCGTTATGACGGAGGCCCGCCGCCAGACGCGCGGCCGCGAACGGCGGAGATCCGGCGAACATGGCCGGACGGATGTGGGGGCGGCAACGGCTGCGCCACCGGTCGAGCCGGCGCTCAGCGGTCGCAGGAAGCGTCCTCCACCATCCATTTCACAAGCTCACCAAACGAGTACCCGGCGAACGCCGCGAGTTCAGGCACCAAGGAGGTCTCGGTCATCCCGGGTTGGGTGTTGACCTCGAGCACGACGACCTCGCCGGATCCGTTCGGCGTGTCGTCGTATCTGAAGTCAGTGCGGCTGACGCCGCGGCAACCGAGTGCTTGATGTGCCGTTAACGCCAACTCTTGGACCCGCTGGTAAATATTCGGTTTAAGTTCGGCCGGCAGGATGTGGATCGAGCCGCCCTTGGCGTATTTCGCATCATAGTCGTAGAACACGCCGGCGGCCGGCCGGATGTCGATCACGTCGAGCGCCCGATCGCCCATCACGGCGCAGGTCAACTCTCTGCCGGGAATATATTTTTCGACAAGCACCTGGTCGCCGAAGGCCCAGTCGTCACGCAGCAGCTCCTGCGGCGGATGGGAGCGGTCCTCGCGCACGATGATGACGCCAACCGAGGAGCCCTCGCTGACCGGCTTGACCACGTAAGGCGGCGGCAGGAGGTGGCGCGCGGCCGCCTCCGTGCGGTGAACCGTCAGACCCTCCGGAACCGGCACGCCGGCTGCCTTGAGGACCACCTTGGCACGATGCTTGTGCATGGCGAGCGCCGATGCGAGCACGCCGGAATGCGTGTACGGCAGGCGCAGGATCTCGAGCATGCCCTGGATAGTGCCGTCCTCGCCGTAGCGGCCGTGCAGTGCGTTGAACACCACGTCTGGCCGCACTTCCGGCAACACCATGGCGATGTCGAGGGCGACGTCGATCGGAGTCACCCTGTAGCCCTGCTCCTCGAGCGCCTTGCAGCAGGCGAGGCCGCTGCTGAGGCTGACCTCGCGCTCCGCGGACCAGCCGCCCATCAGCACGGCAACATGTTTGGTCATCCTGGATCTCCCCCAGCGCATACCTAAAGGCCCGGCGACATGCGGCGCGGATGCCGATCACAATCCAAGAGGGATCGAGAAGCAAAGGAGGGCGCCGACATTGCCGAAGTTTATTTCGGCTAAAGCTTTACCGGTCACCTTAGCTCGAAACCATCTGCTTCCCGGATCCGCCTGGCAACGCGGCGACCACGTGCCGGCCGAGGCTCTTAACCACCTTGGGATCCGCGGCTCATAGAGCCTGGCCGATCCGCTTGATTTCCCACTCGAGCTCGACGCCGGAATGCTCGCGGACCCGGCGACGCACTTCCTCGCCGAGGCCCTCGATCTGCGCGGCGGTCGCCTTGCCGCGATTGATCAGGAAGTTGCAATGCATCTCGGAAACCTGTGCGTCGCCGACCGCGAGCCCGCGGCAGCCGGCGGCGTCGATCACCTGCCACGCACGTGTGCCCGGAGGGTTCTTGAACGTCGAGCCGCCGGTGCGTTCGCGGATCGGCTGCGCCGCCTCGCGCGCCTCGGTGACGCGGTCCATTTCGGCCAGGATCGCCGCCTGGTCGCCCGGCCGGCCTTGGAATAGCGCCTGGGTGAAGATCACATCCGCCGCAACGCCGCAGTGACGATAGGCAAAGCCCATGTCGCCATGCCGGAAGACGTGGATCCGGCCTTGCCGGTCGACGCCGCGGGCCTCCACCAACACGTCGGTAGTCTCGCCGCCATGGGCGCCCGCATTCATGCGCAGCGCCCCGCCAATGGAACCCGGAATGCCCCTGTAGAAAGCGAGTCCGGCGATGCTGGCATCGGCCGCCGCACGGGCGACCTTCACGTCCGGAACCGCGGTGCCGGCGCGGATATTGGTTCCGTCCTCGACCACGATCGTCCCAAAGCCCTTGCCGCCGAGCCGGATCACGACGCCCGGCACGCCGCGGTCGCGCACGATCAGGTTGGACCCGAGCCCGACCACCGTGACCGGGATCTCGGCCGGCAGATGCGACAGGAAATAGGCGAGGTCGTTTTCGTCGGTCGGCGAGAACATGACCTGCGCCGGGCCACCGACGCGGAACCAGGTGAGATCCGAGAGCGTAACGTTGGCCATCAGGCGGCCGCGCAACTCGGGCATCAGCGCCTTGAGCTCGCCGGTGATGTCGGGGAAGGCGGCACCCTGCTGCAGAGATATCACGTCCATCATGCCGCCTTCCCGCCGAGCGTCTGCAATTCCGCCGGCAGCGCATAGGCCCATTGCGTGATATTGCCGGCGCCGAGGCAAATCACGTAGTCGCCCGGACGCGCCAGGGCCCTCACGTGCCCGGCTAGGTCCTCGACCTTGTCGAGCGCGATCGCGTTGCGGTGGCCGCGCGCCTTGAGGCCGGCGACGAGGCTGTCGCGATCGGCCCCGGCGATCGGCTGCTCGCCGGCGGCGTAGACCGGCGCGACGATCACCGCATCGGCATCGTTGAAGCAGGTGCAGAACTCGTTGAACAGCGCCGACAGGCGCGTGTAGCGGTGCGGCTGCACGACGGCGATCACCTGGCCTTCAGTGGCGGCGCGCGCCGCCTTGAGTACGGCCCCGATCTCGACCGGATGGTGGCCGTAATCGTCGAAGATCGTGATGCCGTTCCATTCGCCGGTGCGGGTGAAGCGGCGCTTGACGCCGCCGAAACCGGCGAGGGCCTGCCGCATCACATCCGGCTCGACGCCGAGCTCATGCGCGACGGCGAGCGCCGCGGTGGCGTTGAGCGCGTTGTGGTGGCCGGGCATGGGCAGGACGAGGTCGGCAATCTCGATCTCGCCGCGCTTGCGGTCGCGGATCAGCACGTCGAAGCGCGTCCTGCCGCCGCGCAGGTCGATATTCATGAGCCGGATGTCGGCCTGCGGATTCTCGCCGTAGGTGATCACGCGGCGGTCCTCGATCCGGCCGACCAGGTCCTGCACCGTCGGATGGTCGATGCACATGACCGCGAAGCCGTAGAACGGGATATTGTCGATGAACGAGCGGAACGCGTCCTTAATGGCGTCGAAGGTATGGAAATGGTCGAGATGCTCGGGATCGATGTTGGTGACGATCGCCACGTCGGACGGCAGCTTGAGGAAGGTGCCATCGGATTCGTCGGCCTCGACCACCATCCATTGGCCGTCGCCCATGCGGGCATTGGTGCCATAGGCGTTGATGATGCCACCGTTGATCACGGTCGGATCGAGCCCGCCGGCGTCGAGCAGCGTTGCGACCAGCGAGGTGGTCGTCGTCTTGCCGTGCGTGCCGGCGATCGCCACGCAGCTCTTGAAGCGCATCAGCTCGGCAAGCATCTCGGCGCGCCGCACCACCGGCAGCCGCCGCTCGCGGGCGATCGCAAGCTCCGGGTTGTCGCGCTTGATGGCGGTCGACACCACCACCACCTCGGCGTCGTCGACGTTCTCGACGCGGTGGCCGACGAAGGTGCGAATGCCCTTCTCGGCGAGGCGCCTGACATTGTAGTTGTCGGCGGCGTCGGAGCCCTGCACCGTGTAGCCGAGATTGTGCATCACCTCGGCGATACCGGACATGCCGATGCCGCCGATGCCAATGAAATGAATGGGGCCAAGTTTGGGCGGCAGTTTCATGGGCGGTTCTCGTCGGATGGCCTGGCGGCGGCGAGTCGAACGACCTCGGCGGCGAGCCGCTCGGCCGCGTCATTGATCCCCGCGCTCTTGGCCGCTGCCGCCGCCCGGGTCAAGCTTTGCGGGTTCTTAAGGTAATCAACAAGTTCCGCCGCCAGTCGCTCCGGGGTAAACGCCTCCTGGTTAATCATTGTGGCGGCCCCGATCGCCGCCAGGGATTGGGCGTTCGCGGCCTGGTCCTGGTCGAGCGCGCCCGGAAGGGGCACGAGGATGGCAGGGCGTCCGATCACCGATAGCTCGGCTACGGTCGAGGCGCCGGAGCGGGACACCACGAGATGCGCGCCGGCCATGCGCTGCGGCAGGTCCTTGAAGAACGGCTGCACGTCGGCGGTCACGCCCAATGTCGCATAGGCCTCCCGTACCCGCGCCAAGTCCTCCTGACGGGCCTGCTGCGTGATCACGAGCCGTCGCCGCAGATATTCCGGCATCTGCGCGACGGCAGTGGGCGCGATGTCGCTCATCACACGCGCGCCCTGGCTGCCTCCGAACACGAGAAGCTTGACGCTGCCGTCCGCCGTCAGCTCGGGATAGGGAACTTGCGCCGCGGCGAGCACACCAGGCCGCACAGGATTGCCCGTATGGATCATGCGGGCCCGCGTCGCCGGAACGCCCCTCACCTGCGCAAAGCCGGTGGCGATCAGCGACATGCGCGGCGCAAGGAAGCGGTTGGCGCGCCCGATCACGCCGTTCTGTTCGTGGATGACGGCCGGGATGCGCAGCAGCGATGCGGCGACGAGCGGCGGCACTGTGGGATAGCCGCCGAAGCCGATCACCGCGTCGGGCCGTAGCCGGCGCAGGGCCTGCAGGGCGCGGAGCGTTCCGAGCCCGAGGACCAGCGCCGCCCGGGCGCGCTGCACGAGCGAGCCCCCCGACGGCGTCGCCGCGGGAATCCTGACAACGGTCTCGGCCGGAAAGGTCGCGGCGATATTGCCGACGCGGTCATCGGTGGCGAGCGCGACGCGCACGTTGCGCCGCTCGAGCGCGACAGCAAGCGACTCGGCGGGAAACAGATGGCCGCCGGTGCCTCCGGCGGCGATCAGCACCAGGGGTCGGCTGCTCATCGCGCCGCCGGCGTGCGGGAGCCGACGCCGTCGAACAGTTCAGCCCGTGGCCGGCGTCGCGTAAGCGCCATGAGAAAACCCATTCCCAGCGCCAGCGAGACCAGCGACGAACCGCCGTACGAGACGAATGGAAGGGTCATCCCCTTGGCCGGGATCAGATTGACATTCACGGCCATGTTGATCAGCGCCTGCAGCCCGAACATCACCAGGAGGCCGGCGACCGCAAGCCTGCAAAAGCTGTCCTCGTTGCGGCGGGCCAGCACGAACCCGCGCAGGACGATGAACGCGAAGAGCAGGACAATGGCGATGCACATGGCGATGCCGAACTCCTCGGCCGTGACCGCGAAGATGAAATCGGTATGCGCGTCGGGGAGGATGCGCTTGACCGATCCCTCGCCTGGTCCCTTGCCAAACCAGCCACCCTTCGCAAAGGCTTCCAGCGCGGTGTCGACATGGAAGGAGTCGCCGGACGACTTGTCGACGAAGCGCTCGATGCGGCCGCGCACGTGCGGCATGAACGTGTAGGCGCCGAATATCCCGGCGACGCCGAGCCCGCCGAGCCCGAACACCCAGAACCAGCTCACGCCGGCGATGAAAAGCATGCCGCCCCACACCAAAGTGATCAGCATCGTCTGGCCGAAGTCGGGCTGCAGCAGCAGCGGCACGATGCTGGCCGGCAGCAAGGCGAAACCCAGCAGCGCGCCCCAGGCGCCGCCGTGCCGGGCGCCTTGCGAGAATGCCCAGGCGGTTAGCACGACGAAAGCCGGCTTCATGAACTCGGACGGCTGAATGGCGAAAGGACCGAGCAGGATCCAGCGGTGCGCGCCCTTGATCTCCGGCCCGACATACAACGCCGCGGCGCACAAGCCCAGCGCAGCGACATAGGTCAGGAGCGCGAGCCGGCGCACCTGCCGCAGCGGCAGAAACGACACGGCCAGCAACAGGGCGATGGTCGGCAACAGATAGACGACCTGCCGGTTCACGAAATGAAAGGTCGAGAGGCCGAGCCGCTCCGCGACCGGGGGCCCGCCCGCCATCAGGAACACGAGGCCGCACACGATCAGCGCGCCGAGAGCGGCCAGAAGGAGACGATCGACCGTCCACCACCAGTCGCTGACCAGCGTGCGTTCCGCGCGCGATACCATGCTCATCGTGGCCGCCTATTGCTTCATTTCGATGCCGGGCAGCGCCCGCACGAGATCACGAAAATGATCGCCCCGGATCTCGAAATTGCGATATTGGTCGTAGGAGGCGCAGGCTGGCGAGAGCAGCACCACGGGCTCGCGCGCGCTTGAGCCGCGCGCGTCCTCGGCGGCCCGCGCGACCGCCGTCTCGAGCGTGCCGCAGCGCTCGTAAGGGACACGGCCATCGAGGGTCGCCGCGAACTCGTCCGTGGCGGCGCCGATCAGATAGGCTTTTTCGATCTTCGGGAAATAGCCGCGCAGCGTGCTGATGCCGCCGTCCTTCGCCTTGCCGCCGAGGATCCAGTAGATGTGCTCGAAGGAGGCCAGCGCCTTCTCGGCGGAATCGGCGTTGGTGGCTTTCGAGTCATTCACGAAGATTGCGTCGCCCCGCCGCCCGACCTGCTCCATGCGATGCGGAAGACCGGGAAATGTATGCAGCGCTTCAGTGACTGGTTCATGGGCCTCGCACAGCTCCGAGAGCGACAAAAGCGCCGTGAGCGCCGCCGCCGCGTTTTGGGCGTTATGCTGACCTCGGAGCGAGGCAATGCCGGCGAGATCGGCCAGCAGTGCACCCTTGGACAAACGCCCAATCTTGGCGCCGGTGAAGAGCTTGGATCCTTCGGCATAAATACCAGGCGCAGTCCGGCGATCGGACGAGAAGAACGCGTAGCGACCGCCCCTTATTTTCAGGTCCTCGGCAATGGCAGCGCTCCAGCGATCATCGAGGCCGACTGCGGCAAGCGCTGCGCCGTCGACCAAGCGACGCTTGATCGCGGCGTAATTCTCGATGCTGCCGTGCCGGTCGAGATGATCAGGCGAAATATTGAGGAGGACGCCCACTGTCGGATGCAAAGTCGGCGTCAGGTCGATCTGGAAGGACGACATCTCGATCACGTGAAAGCGTCCGTTCGCGGGCGGCTCGAGGGAGAGAATGGCGGTGCCGATGTTGCCGCCCATCTGCACGTCGCGCCCCAGCTGTCGCAGAATGTGTGCGACGAGCGCCGTCGTGGTCGATTTCCCGTTTGTGCCAGTGATGGCAATGAACGGCGCGTTCGGCGCGATCTTTGCGCGCTCGCGGCAGAACAGCTCGATGTCGCCGATGATCTCGACTCCGGCGGCTCGGGCGAGGGGCACCGACCAATGCGGCTCGGGATGGGTCAACGGCACGCCCGGCGACAGGACGAAGGCGGCGAAGCGCGACCAGTCGGCGGTCTTGAGGTCGGCCGTTTCGATGTCCTTCTCGCGCGCCGCCTCAATGCTGGCGGGGCTGTCGTCGCAAGCGAGCACACGCGCGCCACCGGCCTGGAGTGCGAGCGCCGTCGCGACCCCCGAGCCGCCGAGCCCGAACAGCGCGACATTCTTGCCGGCGAAGGTCGTGACGGGGGTCATCGGCTTATCTCAGCTTGAGCGTCGCGAGCCCGATCAGCGCCAGCACGATCGAGATGATCCAGAAGCGGATCACGATCTGCGGCTCCTTCCAGCCCTTCTGCTCGAAGTGGTGGTGGATCGGCGCCATGCGGAAGACGCGCTTGCCCGTCAGCTTGTAGGAAAGCACCTGGATGATCACCGACAGGGCCTCGATCACGAACAGTCCGCCGACGACGGCAAGCACAATCTCGTTCTTTGTGGCGACCGCCACGGCGCCGAGGATGCCACCAAGCGCCAGCGAGCCGGTGTCGCCCATGAAGACCTGCGCGGGCGGGGCGTTGAACCACAGGAAGCCGAGCCCGGCACCGATCAGCGCGCCGCAGATCACCGACAGCTCGCCGCTGCCCTGCACGAAATGGATCTGCAGGTAATTGGCGAAAATCGCGTTGCCCGCCAGATACGAGATCGTGCCAAAGGTCGCGGCCGCAACCATCACCGGAACGATGGCGAGACCGTCGAGCCCGTCGGTCAGGTTGACTGCGTTGCCGGCCGCGACGATCACGAAACCGGCGAACACGACATAGAACCAGCCGAGGTCGATCAGCACCTCCTTGAGGAGAGGCAGAGCAAGCTTGTTGGACAGGCCCGGGGCGGCGATCAGCGAGATCATGACGCAGGCGATCACGGCAATCACCGACTCGATCACAACACGCGAGCGCCCCGAAAAGCCCGCATGCGTCTGCCGCGTGACCTTGAGGTAATCGTCGTAGAAGCCGATCGCGCCGAAGCCGATCGCCACGAACAGGATCACCCAGACGTAGTTGTTGGCGAGGTTGGCCCAAAGCAGGGTCGAGACGGTCAGCCCGGCCAGGATCATAAGGCCGCCCATCGTCGGCGTGCCGCGCTTGGTGAGCAGATGCGATTGCGGCCCGTCCTCGCGGATCGGCTGGCCCTTGCCCTGCTTCACGCGCAGCAGCGAAATGATCGCCGGGCCGAACCAGAACACGAACAGGAGCGCTGTGGCGACAGCGCCGCCCGCGCGAAAGGTGATGTAGCGGAAGACGTTCAGCGGGCCGAAATAATCGCTGAAAGCGGCGAGAAAGGTCAGCATCAGGCGGTCATCCCTTCAACGCCCCGGTTGTGGCCGCCATACCGGTCGTTCAGCGCTTTCACAATGCGTCCCATACGGATGCCGTTCGACCCCTTCACCATGACGACGTCGCCGGCACGGACGGCGCCAGAGACGGCGTCCTCGATCTCGGCGGCGGTGCCTGCATAGGCGCCGCGGCGCTCGCGCGGCAGCGCACCGAACAGGTTCTCCATCAGCGGGCCGGCGGCAAACACGAGATCGACGCGGCTTGTCTCAATCGGGTCCACCAATTGGCGATGCAGGGCAGGCCCTTCCGAGCCGAGTTCCAGCATGTCGCCGAGAACGGCGATGCGGCGACCTCGGGAGCTCGGCTCGATCTGCGCCAGGGTGGCGAGCGCGGCCCGCATCGAGGCGGGATTGGCGTTGTAGCTCTCGTCGATCAGGATGAAGTCGCCGTCGCGCCCCTTCAGCACGATGCGCTCGCCGCGGCCAACGGGCGGCTTCAGCTCCGCCAGGGTGAGGCCGGCGACTGCCAGGTCGCAGCCGAGCCCCTGCGCGGCGGCGAGCACGCTGAGCGAGTTGAGCGCGACATGCCGACCCGGGGTGCCGAGCCTGTAGACGAACGGCGCGCCGAATATGCGCGCCTCGACCACCGACATGTCCGGTTTCAGGAGGATGCGCTCGGCGCGCACATCCGCCTGTTCGTGCTCGCCGAAGGTCACGATGCGCCCGGCGGGGGATGCGGCCGCGTGGGCGCGCACCCGTTCGTAATAGGGATTGTCGCGGTTGATCACCGCCGTGCCGCCCGGCTCGACACCGGCAAAAATCTCGCCCTTGGCGTCGGCGATGCTCCAGATCGACCGGAAATATTCGATATGGACCGGCTCGACCGTGGTGATGATCGCCACATGTGGACGCACGAGCCGCGTCAGCGGATCGATCTCGCCACTGTGGTTCATGCCGATCTCGAACACGCCGAAGATGGCATCGCGTGGCATGCGCGTGAGCGTAAGCGGCACGCCCCAATGGTTATTGTAGGAGGCGACCGAAGCATGCGTCGCACCCTGCGCGGCGAGAACCAGGCGCAGCGCCTCCTTGGTTCCGGTTTTTCCGACGGAGCCGGTCACGGCGATGATCTGCGCCTGGGTGCGTGCCCGGGCGGCGCGCCCCAGTGCCCGCATCGCCTCGAGTACGTCCGGGACGACGACCAGCGCACCCGCGCCGGTGAACTCCGCCGCGCGTTCCCCGGCGACGACGGCCGCCGCTGCCCCCTTGGCGAGCGCGTCGCGCACGAAGTCATGTCCGTCGCGCGCGTCCCCCTTGATGGCAAAGAACAGGTCACCGGGCGCGAGGCTGCGCGTGTCGATCGACGCGCCGGTGGCGGCACCGACGTCGCCGATCGTGCGTGCACCGGAGGCGGCGACGATCTCGTCTCGTGTCCACAAGGGCAGGTTCATTCTCCAGAAATCTCCGCGATGGCGGCCCGCACCACGTCGTGGTCCGAGAACGGCAGCGTCCGGTCGCCAATGATCTGGCCCGTTTCATGGCCTTTTCCGGCCACAACCAGCACGTCCCCGGGGCGAAGCTCCCTCACCGCGGTGCGGATGGCCTCGGCGCGGTCGCCGATTTCGCGGGCTCCGGGCGCCGCCGCCAGGATCTCAGCGCGGATGACGCCCGGGACCTCGGAGCGCGGGTTGTCGTCCGTGACGATGACCACGTCGGCCTTGTCCTTGGCGATGCGCCCCATGAGCGGGCGCTTGGCCCGATCGCGGTCGCCGCCGCAGCCGAACACACAGACCAGCCGACCGGGCGTGAACGGCCGCAGAGCCTCGAGCACGTGCACGAGGGCATCGGGCTTGTGTGCATAATCGACGATGCAGAGCGCGCCATTAACCTCGCCGACGCGCTCGAGCCGACCCGAGACGCCCTTGAGGGAGCCCAAGGCGGCGAACACGTCCTCGGGCCGGGCTGTGTCATCGACCGCGAGCACCAGGCCTGCGGCAAGGAGCGCATTCTCAGCCTGGAAAGCGCCGACCAGCGGCAGCGCCACCTCGAACAGGCGCGGATCCGTGCCGGGCTGCTGCAGGCAGATCGAGAGCCGCTGTGCAAAGCCGGCCGGCTGCAGGTCGACGAGCTTGACCGTGTCGCCGGCGCGCCCCGTGCTCATCACCTTGAGCCCGCGCGCCGCGGCCGCTTCCAGGAAGATCGGAGCAAATGCGCCGTCGGCATTGACGACGGCCGCCGAACCGGCGCCGAGCAGCGTCTCGAACAGCCGCAGTTTGGCCGCGCGATATGCATCCATCGTCTCGTGATAGTCGAGATGGTCGTGGCCGAGATTGGTGAACCCCGCCGCAGCCAGGCGCACGCCATCGAGCCGGCGCTGGTCGATGCCATGCGAGGACGCCTCCATGGCCAGATGCGTCACGCCGTCCGAGGCGAGACGATCGAGCGACTCGTGCAGGCCGATTGGATCCGGCGTGGTCAGCGAGCCGTAGGCCGCGCCTTGCGAGGTGATCACGCCGAGCGTGCCGAGGCTTGCGGAGCGGCGCCCAAGCGCGGCGAAAAGCTGGCGGGCGAAATCGACCACAGAGCTCTTGCCGCTCGTGCCGGTCACCGCGACGATCGTGCCGGGCTGGCCGGAATGAAGCCGTGCCGCCGCGAGCGCCAGGGCGCGCCGCACGTCCGCCACGCGCACATAGGCGACCGCCTCGTCGAGCGAAGCCGGACGCTCCCCCTCCCCGACCACCGCCACCGCACCGGCGGCCGCCGCTTGCGGGATGAAAGCGGCGCCGTCGAGCCTGCTTCCGGGCACAGCCACGAAAGCCGAGCCGGGCACCACCTTGCGGCTGTCGGATGCGAGGCGCGCGATCGGCCGTCGGGCGAAAGCGCCGCCCTGCGCCTCCGGAAAGAGGTCGCCCAAGGCCGTGCTTGCGAACGCGATCATGTGAGGCTCCGGGCCCGCGGCGCGCATGCTCTCATCGCGTCCCCCAGGCACCGGCACGCACCATGAGCGGGAACGGCTGGCCGGGCGGCTCGAAGCGGGGCGGCGTGCCGAGGAGCGGCGCGACCCGTTCGAGGATGGCGCCGGTGACCGGCGCCGCATTCCACCCGGACGTCGCCTGCCCGTGGGTTTCCGGCAAGCCCTGCGGCTCATCCAGGATGGTGAGAAAAAGGTAGCGCGGCTTGTCGGCGGGCGAGATCGCCATGAAGGTCGTGAGCACCCGGTTCTTGGAATAACGACCGCCGACCACCTTCTCGGCCGTTCCGGTCTTGCCTCCGACGAAATAGCCGGCGACCTGAGCCTTCGTGGCCGACCCGCGTTCGGCGTTGAGACGCATGACATAGCGCATGGCCTCGCTGGTCTCGGGCTTTATCACCTGGCTGGCAAGCTTGCGAGCCTCTTCGGGGCTGCGCCTGAGGAAGGTCGGCGGGATCAGATAGCCGCCGTTGACGAGTGCGGCCGTCGCCATCACTGCCTGCAAGGGCGCCACGGCCAGGCCGTGACCGAAGGCAATCGTCATGGTGTTGAGCTCGCCCCAGCGTGGCGGCAGGAGCGGCTCGGCGCTCTCCGGCAGCTCGGTGCGCAGCCGGTCGAGCTGGCCAAGCTTGCGCAGGAAGGCCTTGTGGCCCTCGACGCCGATGCCGAGCGCCATCCGGGCAGTGCCGATATTCGACGAATGAATGAACACCTCGGGCATCGTCATGACCCGATGCTGGCCATGAAAATCGTTGATCGTGAAGCGGCCGTAGCGCAGGGCCGAGCGGGCATCGAAGGTCGAGTTGATGGTGAACCTGCCCGAATCCAGGGCCATGGCGGTCGTGATCGCCTTGAAGGTGGAGCCCATCTCGTAGACGCCGACATTGATCCGGTTGATCCGGTCCTTCTCGAGCGCGTCGACGGGATTGTTGGGATCGAAATCAGGAAGCGACACGAGCGCGATCACCTCGCCCGTGTTGACATCGACGATGGCGCCGGCAGCCGCCTTGGCCTTGTATTTTTCGAGCGCCCTGGCGAGCTCGTCGCGCATCGCGTGCTGGGCGCGCAAATCGAGCGAGAGCTGGATCGGCTTCAGATCGGCGGCCTGAACGGCGAAACCGGCGCCGTTAAGGTCCTGCAGGCCCTGGCTGTCGATGTATTTCTCGATGCCGGCGATCCCGACATTGTCGATATCAGCGAAGCCGAGCACATGCGCCGCCGCGATGCCGTTCGGATAGACGCGCTTGTTCTCGGGCAGGAAGCCGACGCCGGGAATCCCGAGGCGATGCACCTCCGCCTGCTGGCGCGGCGTGATCTCGCGCTTGACCCAGATGAAGCCGCGGCGGGTGTTCAGCCGCTCGCGCAGTTCGCGTGCATTGAGGTCCGGCAGCACGGCCGTGAGCAGCTCGACCGCCTCATCCTTGTCGATCACGTTGCGCGGCTCGGCGAAGACCGAGACGGTCTTCACGTCGGTCGCGAGCGTCTCGCCGTTGCGATCGATGATGTCGGGGCGGGCGGCCGAGATCGCCGACGAGCTGGCGCGGCGAATGCCGCCTTGCTCGGGCGCGACGGCTAGCATGACCAGGCGACCGCCGAGGCCGGCAAACATGGCCGTGAAGCCGAGCATGACCAGGCCGAGCCGGAACGCGCTCTTGTCCAAGCGCAAGGAGAAGAGCTCCCGCGCGACGACGCTCAGCGAGCGAGGGCCCGCCCGACCGTCCCACCCCCCGGGAGTCTCTCCGTCCGATTGCTGCACGGGCACCGTTCACCTCGTCGGCGTACGGGTTGTGGAGACACGCAGATCGGCGGGGCGATGATCCTTCGGGGTCGCGGTCGACTCGAGCGCACCGAGCGCCTCAAGCTTTCGCGCGATCTCGTCGCCACGCGGGGGACGGTCGGGAAGATCGGACAGGCGCGCCAGCTGCTGCACCGTCAGGGGCTGCAGGTCGAGGTGACGGTCGGCTGCCGCCTGCAGACGGTCCGGGCGGTTGAGCAGGTACCATTCCGCCTTGATCACGGCGATGGCATCGCGCTCCTTCTGCACCTTCGCCTTCAGCTTGGCGACCTGCTCGGCGTAGTACAGCGTGTCGTATTTGATCGAATAGGCGTAGCCTGCGGACGCGATCAGGCCGCAGATCGCGATGATGTGCAGAAAGCGGAGGCGGATCATCGCCGCCCTCCCCCGCCCCGCGCACGCGGCAGCTCGGTGAGCAGCGCGAGGGACGGGAGCGCGCCCTGCGCCGGCGCCTGCGTGCGCGCGGCGGCGCGCAGCTTGGCAGAACGGGCGCGAGGATTGGATGCGATCTCGACATCGCTGGGAACAACCGGCCCCCTAGTCGTGATCTGGAAGGTCGGCTGCACCACGACGGTCGACGGCACGTGCCGGGAGCCGCCGCCGCTGCGGCCGCTGCGGACGGCCAGGAACTGCTTGACGATGCGGTCCTCGAGCGAATGGAAGGTCACGACGACGAGCCGGCCGCCCGGCTTGAGCACGCGTTCGGAGGCGTGCAGCGCTCTCGCCAGCTCGCCGAGTTCGTCGTTGACGGCGATGCGCAAGGCCTGGAACACGCGCGTCGCCGGGTGCATGCCGCCAGGCTCGCTCCTGACAAGGCCGGCGACGAGATCGGCGAGCTGCGCGGTGGTCTCGATGCGCCCCTTGCGGCGTCTCTCGATGACGCCGCGGGCAACGGCTCTTGCTCGCCGCTCTTCGCCGTAATGATAGAAGATGTCGGCGAGCTCCGCCTCCGACGCCTCGTTGACGAGGTCGGCGGCGCTCACGCCTTGCCGCTCCATACGCATGTCGAGCGGCCCGTCGTGACGAAACGAAAAGCCTCGCTCGGCGTGATCGAGTTGCATCGACGAGACACCGATATCGAGAACGACGCCGTCGACCTGGCCGATATTGGCGTCCGCGACAACCTCGTCGAGCTGGCTGAAGCGCCCCCGCATAAGGGACAGTCGGCCGCACGCTCTTGCAACGAGCTGGGCGCCGGCCGCAATCGCATCCGGATCGCGGTCGATCGCGATCACGCGGTTGTCGCCGTTGGCGGCGAGAATGGCCTGGCTGTAGCCGCCGGCGCCGAAGGTGCCGTCGACGAAAACGCCGCCTCGGGCGGCTTCGAGGGCGTCGCAGACTTCCCCCAGGAGCACGGGCACGTGGCGGGTCAGTCCGCCAGCGGCGCCGGTTGTGCCGTCGCCGCGACCCGTCATCGCTCCCGCGCTCCTGGCGGGCTGTCTTCCGATACCCGTCTGTCCAGACCGCGGGCACTCAAGGTCTTCTTGAGATGCCGCACTTTCGTGCGCGCCTCCTCCAAGTGCGCACGGAAGCGCTCGGGCTCCCACATCTGGAACTTGTGACCGAGACCGACGAACGTCACCGCGTCGACGATCCCGGCATGGGACTTCACTGACGGCGTGAGAATGACCCGCCCTTCCGGATCGATCTTGAGGACCTCGCTCGTGCCCAACAGGGCCGTCGAGAGTTGGTCCCTCTCGTCCGAATACGGCGACAGCGTCGACAAGAACGCGTCGATTTCGTTCAGGAGCATGTTTCCCCCTGCGTCCAGGGCCGGCGCATCGAGCGCCGGATGAACATACAGGCCTTCGAACCCATCGCGGGCAAGAACTGCCCGAAATGACGCAGGGATCGAAACCCGACCCTTCGAGTCCAATCGACTGGTGAAATTGGACACGAAGCGGTTCATGTACGCGAACCTGCACGCTCCCGATGGTCAACTCCCGCGCGGCAAAAACTCCGCCGCGTCCCGGCCAAGCCGCAAGCAAGCCCGGAGCGCAGGTGGACGTGCTGCGGCCTCTGCAGCGACGACCAACCGGCTTGGACAAGGCCTGTGTGGACGGGATGGTTTGGGATAGCATGGGATCATATGGTCGTCAACGGACCATCCCGCGCATGGGCAGCTGCGGTCCGGCACCGTTTAAAAGAGGCGCCGAAAGTTAAGGAACCGTAAGGACGGGATGCAGCCCTGACGGACCGCAGCATCCAAAGCGCGAAAGAGGGGTCAGCCGGCCTGTAAGCCGGGTTCTGTAAGCCCGATCGAGTCGGGCCTGGCGGCCATTCCTCTGGGACGGTCGTCGCCGACCGCCTCAAGCAACCAACCCGGGCGGCGGACCTGGAAACGTCCCGGGCGCAAGCGCCCCTGCCGCCCCTATTCGGTTTTGCTCCCGGTGGGGTTTGCCGTGCCGACCGCGTTGCCGCGGCCGCGGTGCGCTCTTACCGCACCCTTTCACCCTTACCCCGCCGGCACTTCGGCCCGTCGCCGAAGCGAGCGCTCGTCACGAGCCGAAGTGCAGGCGGGGCGGTCTGCTTTCTGTGGCACTGTCCCTGGGGTCACCCCCGCCGGACGTTATCCGGCACCGTGCTTCCATGGAGCCCGGACTTTCCTCTCCGGATCGAAATCCGGAGCGGCCGCCCGGCCGGCTGACTGGCCGAGGATGTGACCACCAAAGGCGGGCGCGTCAAGGCTCATGCGGCTCGATAGCGAACGGATAGCGAGGGAGGTCGCAGCCGTTGGTCGGGCCCGTTGCCGCCGACACACAGCGTTGCCTCGGGGTTAACAACTTGGAACCCTTACGGCGCAAACGGAGTTGCCGTTTCCGGGAGGGCCAAGCTACGGTTCGCGCGCCGCAGCCGCGGCCTTCAACCCGAGATCCGAAACACGGGAACGCTCACATGAAAAAGATTCTTGCCATCGCAGCCGCGGGCTCGCTCGCGCTGTCCGTGACCGCTTGCCAGACCCCCGGCGAGCGCGCTGCAGGAGGCGCCGTGATCGGCGGCCTCGCCGGCGCAGCGATCGGCGGTGCCGCGACCGGCCGCGCCGGTGGCGCGCTGGCCGGCGCGGCGATCGGCGCCGCCGGTGGCGCGATCGTCGGTGCGGCCACTGCGCCGCCTCCGGGCCGTCCCTGCCCGCGTGGCTATTTCCTCGCGGCTGACGGGCTCTGCTATCCCCGCTGAGCCGTTCCTCTCGTGACGTCGCGGGCCGAGGCATCGCCTCGGCCCGTTTGTTTTGGGCGCACGGGCTGATAGACGACGCGACGAGGACTTCACTGGTTCAAGATATGACCGGGCCATCGCACCCCGACAGCCCCATCGCCGCGCATGTGGTTCCCTCGCCCAATCACGGCGAGCGCCGGAACGGCCGTCCGGACATGCTTATCCTGCATTACACAGGCATGCCCGACGAGCGAGACGCGCTGCAGCGGCTGTGCAGCCCGACTTCCGAGGTTTCGGCGCATTACTTCGTCTTCGAGAACGGCGAGGTGGCGCAGCTCGTGCCGGAAACCCGCCGCGCCTGGCACGCCGGGGTCGCCTGCTGGGACGGCGACACGGACATTAATTCCCGATCGATCGGCATCGAGATCGCCAATCCCGGCCACGACGGCGGCCTGCCCCCGTTCCCGCCGCAGCAGATCGCGAGTGTGATCGCCTTGGCGGGCGACGTCGTCGCGCGCTGGTCGATCCGGCCGCAACGCGTACTCGCCCATTCCGACATCGCACCCGGCCGTAAGCAGGATCCGGGCGAGCGGTTTCCCTGGCAGGAGTTGCACCGGGCCGGCATCGGCCATTGGGTCGCGCCCGCGCCGGTCGGTGACGGACCGCTTGTCGGTCCGGGAGACCAAGGGCCTGTGGTGGACGAGTTGCAGACGTTGCTCGCACGCTACGGCTACGGCCTGCCGGCGACCGGCATCTTCGATGGCGAGACCGAACGTGTGGTCGCCGCTTTCCAGCGCCACTTCCGGCCCGAACGCGTCGACGGCATGGCCGATCCGTCGACGATCGCCACCTTGCGCGCCCTCGTGGGCTCCTCCTAGAGCAGAACAACTTCTCCTGAAGTCGTCATCCCGCTCTAGCCTCTTGATGTAGCATGATCTTTCCCGAGAAGTGGCTCCCACTTTTCCGGATCAAGCCCTGGCCAAGCTGAGCCATGACAAAGAGTTAACTCGCGAAAAGCCGGCAAATTGGCGAAAATGGCCCACTACCACGATATCAGTGGCAGGCCCTCGCGAGAGAATCAGGTGCGCCGCGTTTTCCTCTTCGGCATTTTGGCATTGGCGCTGGCGGGCCTTGTAGCCGCATTCGTCTGGAACCCGACCGGGGGAAGAGCCGCCGACGTCCCCTACCGCGCAGCCCCGGCCGACCGCGGGTTGATCACCGCGAGCGTGCGGGCGACGGGAACGCTGAACCCGGTGACGACCGTGCTCGTCGGCTCGCAACTCTCGGGACAAATCGTCGAGATCCTGGCAGACTACAACAGCCCGGTGAAGGCCGGGCAAGTCGTTGCGCGTCTCTACTCGGAGCAGATCAAGGCACGCCGCGACGCCGCCAGGGCCGACCTCGAGCAGGGCCATGCCGATGTCGCGATGCGCCGTGCCCAGATGGATCGCACGCGGGCGACCAGGCTTCGCGCCGAAGCTGCCCTGCAGGACATGCTGGCGCAACGGGACCGCACGACGGCGCAGCTGGCGGACGCGCGGCGCAATCTTGAACGTCAGAAGGAACTCGTTGCCCGTGGGGTCGGCGCGCAGAATGCGCTCGAAACGGCGGGTACGCAGACCGAGGTGCAGAAGGCGGCGCTGGCCTCCTCCGAGGCGCAGATCGCCGCTGCCCGTGCCGAGCTCAACGGGCTGGACGCTGACATCGCGCTCGCGACCGCGCAGCTGAAATCGGCCGAAGCCGTGATCCTGCAGCGCGAGGCCAAGCTCAAGGACATCGAGATCGATCTCGAGCGCACCGACATCCGATCGCCGGTGGACGGGGTCGTCGTGCAACGCCAGATCGATCTCGGCCAGACGGTCGCTGCTTCCCTCAACGCGCCGACGCTGTTCACCATCGCTCAGGATCTGCGCGAGATCGACATCTACGCCAATATCGACGAAGCGGATGTGGGTCGCCTCAAGGCCGGCCAGCAGGTGAGCTTCACCGTCAATGCCTATCCCAATCGCATGTTTGCCGGAACGGTGCGCCTGGTGCGGCTCGGCGCCCAGACCATCCAGAACGTCGTCACCTACACGGCGGTGGTGGGCGTCGATAACCGTGACATGGCGCTCCTCCCGGGCATGACAGCCAACCTGCAGATCATGACCGACGAGCGTGCGAACGCGCTGCGGGTGCCCAACGCGGCGCTGCGCTTCCGGCCGGCGGGTGCGGCGCCGACGCCGAACCTCCCCCTGCCCTCTCCGCGGCTGTCGACCGACGGGCCGCGGGAGGGGCGCGGCGGCCGCCCGCTGCAGGACCTGCACGAGCGCCTCGCCCGCGAGCTGCGTCCCACGCCCGAGCAATCCGCCGCCATCGAGCGTATTCTGGCGGATGCGCGATCGGCAGCCCGGGACCGGCAATCCGGCCTGTCGGACGAGGAGCGGCGCGGCGCCATGCGGCAGTTCCGGCGCGACCTCGCAGAGAAGATCGCCGCGGTGCTCGATCCGGAGCGGCGCGCCAGATACCTGGCGCTTGCCGCGGAAGGGCGCCGCGGCGCGGCATCCGATGCCGGCACCCCGGGGCGCGTATACGTGCTGGGCGACGACGGCGCGCCGGTCGTGGTGGCGCTCCGCGTCGGCGTCACCGACGGGAGCTACACGGAAGTCCTCGGTGGCGACCTCAAGGAGGGCGACGGCGTCATCATCGGCGGCGGTCCGCGCGCGCAGGATGCCGCCGAGCCCGCGTCGTCCAGGCGGCGCGGCCCGCGCCTGTTCTGAGCCGCGCCATGGCGCTGATCGAGAGCCGCGACCTCACCCGCATCTACGAACTCGATGGCGGCCGCGTCGTGGCGCTCGGCGGGGTTTCGCTCGACATCGAGCGCGGCGATCTCGTCGCCGTGATGGGACCGTCCGGATCGGGCAAGTCGACCTTCATGAACCTGATCGGCTGCCTCGATCGGCCGACGGCCGGCAGCTATCGCCTCGCCGGCACCGATGTCGGTGCCCGCGATGCGAACGGTCTCGCAGCCCTGCGCAACCGCGAGATCGGCTTCGTGTTCCAGCAGTTCAACCTGCTGCCGCGTACCGATGCGCTTGGCAATGTCGAGCTGCCGATGATCTATGCCGGCGTCGATCGCCGCACCCGCCGCGACAAGGCGATGGCCGCCCTCGGGCGCGTCGGCCTCGCCGACCGCGCGCACCATCGCCCGAACCAACTGTCGGGCGGCCAGCAGCAGCGGGTTGCCATTGCGCGCGCGCTGGTCAACGCGCCAAGTCTTCTGCTTGCCGACGAGCCTACCGGCGCTCTGGACAGCCGCACTGCGCTCGAGATCCTCGCCCTTTTCCAGGAACTCAATGACGAGGGGGTCACGGTGGTGATCGTGACGCATGATGCGGACGTGGCGCGCCACGCCCGCCGCCTCGTGCGCTTCAAGGACGGCCGTGTCCGCAAGGACAAACGCCAGGAGCCCGTCCGGGCCCGCGAAACCTTGGCTGCCGCCGACGCGCCGCAACCGGTTGCCGAGGTGGCGTCATGAGTCTCCTCGAAGCCATCCGGTCCGCGCTTTCGGCGATCTCGGCCAATGCGCTGCGCAGCCTACTGACCATGCTCGGCATCGTGATCGGCGTCGCCGCGGTGATCGCGATGGTGGCGATCGGCGCCGGCGCGCGCGACCGCGTCAACCGCGAGATCCGTTCGCTCGGCGCGAACCTCGCGATCGTCACCCCGGGCAACGTCACGCAAGGCGGCGCGCGGCTGGGCGCCGGCGCAGCGTCGACGCTGACCGACGAGGATGCGGCGGCGATCAAGAACGACGTCGAGGGCGTCACCGCCGCAGCGCCCTTCGTGCGCGGCAACGCCCAGGTGGTGGCGGGCGGGACCAACTGGGGCACCAGCGTCTACGCCGTCGACGATGATTATTTCGTGGCGCGCGAATGGGGCATCGAAAGCGGGCGCGATTTCGATCCCGAGGAGATCCGCCGCGGCGACATCGTCGTGCTCCTCGGCCGCACCGTGGCGCGCAACCTGTTCGGCGAGACCGATCCGATCGAGCAGATGATCCGCGTCCGCAACGTGCCGTTCAAGGTCATCGGCATCATGGCCCCGAAGGGCCAGTCGGCATTCGGGCAGGATCAGGACGACGCCATTTTCGTCCCCCTCGATGCTGGCCGCCGACGCGTCATAGGGCGGAACTATGCCAAGGATCGCTCGGTCGGCTCGATCTTCGTGAAGTTCGAGGACGAGGACGACATCGGCCCGGGCATCGAGCGCATGGAGGCATTGCTGCGCCAGCGCCACCGGCTGGTGGCCGACCAGGAGAGCGATTTTGCCATCCGCAACCTTACCGAGGTCGCCAACACGGCCGCGACGAGCGTCAACACCCTGTCGATGCTGCTTGCGGCGATCGCGGCGGTGTCGCTGCTCGTCGGCGGCATCGGCATCATGAACATCATGCTCGTGTCCGTCACCGAGCGCACCCGCGAGATCGGCCTGCGCCTCGCCGTCGGTGCGCGCCCGCGCGACATCCTCGGCCAGTTCCTGATCGAGGCGACGACGCTCGCCGCGATCGGCGGCGCGATCGGCGTCGCGCTCGGGGTCGGTGCGGCCAACGCCATCGCCAAAGCCTTCGGGTGGCCATTGCTGATCTCCCCGAACGCGGTCCTGATCGCGGTCGTCTTCTCGGGCCTGGTCGGCATCTTCTTCGGCTTCTATCCGGCCCAGCGCGCCGCGCGCCTCGACCCGATCGAGGCCCTGCGCCGCGAGTAGCAGGGTCGCTGTCCCGCGGGCCGCTCGGCCACCGCGCCCTGCCGGCTCGCATACCCTTTCCCGAGTTGTGCATTGTTATGATCGGGATCGCGGCGACACCGGGATCGCACCAGTCGGGCGTTGCCGGCTTGCGCCCTGTGATGGCGACGGAGGGACACGAATGGAATGGCTGTTTGATCCGGCCTCGTGGGTCGGTCTCGTGACCCTCGTCGTGCTCGAGATCGTGCTCGGCATCGACAACCTGATCTTCATCGCCATCATCACCGACAAGCTGCCGCAGACGCAGCGCCGGCGCGCGCGCCTCGTCGGCCTCACGCTGGCCCTCGGCATGCGCCTGCTCCTGCTCGCCAGCATCAGCTGGATGGCGACGCTGACGCGCCCCCTGGTCACGGTCTTCGGCTTCTCTCTCTCCGGACGCCAGATGATCCTGCTCGGCGGTGGCCTGTTCCTGATCTGGAAAGCGACCACGGAGCTTCACGAGCGGCTCGAAGGCGCCAGCGGCACGCATTCCGGCCCGGAGCGTCACGCGAGCTTCTGGCAGACGGTCGTGCAGATCGTGGCGCTCGACGCCGTCTTCTCGCTCGATTCGGTCATCACGGCCGTCGGCATGGTGGACGAGCTTGCGGTCATGATGACCGCCGTCACCATCGCCGTGATCCTGATGATGATGGCGAGCCGTCCGCTGATGGATTTCGTGTCGGCCCACCCGACGGTCGTCATCCTCTGTCTCGGCTTCCTGCTGATGATCGGTGCCAGCCTGGGCGCGGAAGGGCTCGGATTCCATATTCCCAAGGGATACCTTTACGCGGCGATCGCCTTCTCAGTGCTCATCGAAGCCTTCAACCAGATCGCGCAACGCAACCGCCGGCGCCTCGCGAGCTCAGGGGACCTGCGCCAACGCACCGCGGAGGCCGTGCTGCGCCTGCTCGGCGCCCGCACGGCGCAAGCGACAACGCCCGATCTTGTTGCCGCCATCGCCGCCAGCCCGGCCCGGGAGGTGTTCGCGCCGGAAGAGCGCAAGATGGTGGCCGGAGTGCTGGACCTCGCCAACCGTGGCGTGGCTTCGGTCATGATCCCGGCCCGCGACGTCGCCTGGCTCGATCCGGACGATCCGGAGCCGGAGCTGCGGCGCCGCATCCTGCAGGCAGCCCACAGCCGCTATCCGGTCGCACGCGGCGGCCTTGACAACCTTGTCGGTGTGGCGGTGACGCAGGACCTGATGTGCGGCCTGCTCAGCGAAGGTCACCTCAAGCTCTCCGGCCGCGAGCGCGCTCCCCTCGTGGTGCGCGACACGGCGAGCGTGCTCGAGGCAATCGAGAGCCTCGGCCGCTCGCCGGTGCAGCTGGCGGTCGTCAAGGCCGCGTCCGGCAAGGTCGAAGGCATCCTGACGCCGCTCGACGTGCTCAGGGCGATCATGACCCCCTCGCCGCCTCCCGCGGAGCCGGCTACTGCGCAGGACGCGCCGCCGTGATCGCGGGACTTGCTTCACAGGCCGTCCTGCCCCATTTTGACGCCATCCGAGGGGTGCCCTGCCGGGCTGAGACGGAAGGATCGAGGTACGGACTGCCGAAAGCGGTTTCTCTTTCGCCGGCCGTGCTTTGACACCGAACCCTTTGAACCTGATCCGATTCGTATCGGCGGAGGGACGGGAATGCAGCAATCACAGGCGGTTAACGTTGTCGGCGCAGGCGTCGCCGGCAGCTGGCAGGCCCTGCTCTTCGCCAAGGCCGGCCACAAGGTGACCGTGTTCGAGCGCGGCGATGCGAACCACGCCCACGCGGCCGGCTACTGGGCCGGCGGCATGCTGGCGCCCGACTGCGAGGCGGAGACGGCGGAGCCCGTGGTGACGCGGCTCGGCCGCCGGTCCCTGGACCTGTGGCGGGCGCACCTGCCCGACATGTGCAGCAACGGCTCTCTGGTCGTCGCGCATCCGCGCGACCGCGCCGATTACGAGCGCTTCGCCCGCCTCACCTCGGGTTACGAGCGGGTCGACGCTCGCCGACTCGGCGAACTGGAGCCGGCTTTGGCGGGCCGCTTTCGGGACGGCCTGTTCTTCGCCGACGAGGCGCATGTCGAACCGCGGCACGTGCTGTCGCTGCTGCACCGCCAACTCGAAGCGGCCGGGGCAATGATCCGTTTCGGCGAAACGGTCGACCCGCGGGATCTCGACGGCACGGTGATCGACTGCCGTGGCCTCGCCGCCCGCGACGTGTTTCCGGATCTGCGCGGCGTGCGCGGCGAGATCATCGTCGTCGACACGCCGGACGTGACCTTGTCGCGGCCGGTTCGCCTGATCCATCCGCGCTGGCCGCTCTATATCGTGCCGCGGCCCAAGGGCCGTTACCTTATCGGCGCGACAACGATCGAGAGCGAGGACGGCGGGGCCGTCACCGTGCGCTCGGCGCTGGAGCTGCTGACGGCCGCCTATACCGTGCATCCCGCCTTCGGCGAGGCGCGTATCGTCGAGCTCGGCGCCGGCCTGCGCCCAGCCTTTCCCGACCACGCGCCGCGCATCCGGGTCGACGGCGCGCGCATCGCCGTCAATGGCCTTTACCGCCATGGCTTCCTGCTCGCGCCGGCTTTGGCCGAGCTGACCGTGAACTACATAAGGCACGGGACGCGAGACAACGAGGTGATGCGATGGTCCTGACCATCAACGGCGAACATCAGGAGGTCGCCGCGACCACGATCCCGGCCCTGCTGCGGGAGCTCGAATACGACGGCGAGTTCCTGGTCGTGGCCGTCAATCACGACGTGGTCCAGCGCCGGCGCTGGGACGAGGTCGAGCTCAAGGCCGGTGATCGGATCGAAATCCTCACGCCGCGCCAGGGTGGCTAACAAGACGGCTGACGGGAGATGCAATGAAGCTCTACGGACAAGACATCGGATCGCGGCTGCTGGTCGGAACCGCGCTCTATCCCTCTCCCGCCATCATGGAGGAGGCGATTCGCGCCTCGGGCGCCGAGATCGTCACTGTCTCGCTGCGCCGCGAAGCGGCCGGCGGCAAGGCGGGCAACGCGTTCTGGCAGATCATCTCGTCGCTCGGCGTCAAGGTGCTGCCCAACACCGCCGGCTGCCGCAGCGTGCGCGAGGCGGTCACCACGGCGCAGATGGCGCGCGAGCTGTTCAACACGCCGTGGGTCAAGCTCGAGGTGATCGGCGACGACGAGACGCTGCAGCCGGACGTGGTCGGGCTGGTCGAGGCAGCCGACATCCTCGCGCGCGACGGTTTCGAGGTGTTTCCCTACTGCACCGAAGACCTCACCGTGGTGGGGCGGCTGATCGACGCCGGCTGCCAGGTCGTGATGCCATGGGCGTCGCCCATCGGCAGCGCCAGGGGCCTTCTCAACCCATATCTCCTGAAGACGCTGCGCGCCCGCTTTCCGGACGTGCCGATGATCATCGACGCGGGCCTCGGCGCGCCCTCGCACGCGGCCGCGGCGCTCGAGATGGGTTTTGATGCGGTGCTGCTCAACACCGCGGTCGCCAAGGCGCAGGATCCGGTCGCGATGGCGCGCGGATTCAAGCTCGCCGTCGAGGCCGGCCGCCTCGGCTACGAGGCCGGCCTGATGGACGCGCGCGACTTCGCCTCTCCGTCAACGCCGGTCGTAGGGACGCCGTTCTGGCATGCGGCAACATCCTGACCGTTTCTATCCGATCGTCGACAGCCTGGCCTGGATCGACCGCCTGGTCCGGCTCGGCGTCGGCACCGTGCAGCTGCGCGCCAAGGATCTCTCGCCCGACGCGGCGCTGGCGCTCGTGCGCGACGCCGTCGCCCTGACGCGCGGCACGCGCACGGAGCTGATCGTCAACGATTACTGGCACGCCGCGATCGAGGCTGGCGCGCGGCACGTGCATCTCGGGCAGGAAGACCTGGCGGAGGCGGACGTCCAGGCGATCCGCGCGGCCGGGCTCACGCTCGGCCTCTCCACGCATGACGACGACGAGCTCGCCACCGCGCTGCGCCATAGGCCAGACTACGTCGCCCTCGGGCCGATCTACCCGACCACTCTCAAGGCGATGCGATTCGGGCCGCAAGGTCTGGAGCGCATCGGCTTATGGAAGCAGCGCGTCGGCAGCATGCCGCTCGTCGCCATCGGCGGCATCACGCTCGAGCGCGCGCCGGCCGTATTCGCTGCCGGCGCCGATTCGATCGCCGTCGTCAGCGACGTGACGCAGAATGCCGATCCCGATGGGCGCGTGCGCGACTGGCTGGAGCTGGTTCAGCGCTGCTGAGCTTTTGGCGCAGCCGCGCGCACATGTGAAAGCGCCTCTTTCACTTCCGCTTTCTCCGGATCGGTTGCGGATGGATCGGGCTCACCACCACCGCATGCGCCGTCACTCCGCCGCCTCGAGCCGGTAATTTGCCGGATCGTAGTTGAGGATCGGCGATAGCCAGCGCTCGACCTCGGCGATGCTCATAGCCTTGCGCGCCGCATAGTCCTCGACCTGGTCGCGCTCGACCTTGGCGACGCCGAAATAATGCGCTTCGGGGTGTGCGAGATAGAGGCCCGACACCGACGAGCCCGGCCACATGGCGTAGCTCTCGGTGAGCTTGACGCCGATGCGCCGCTCGGCCTCGAGCAGGCGGAAGATCGTCGTTTTCTCGGTGTGGTCGGGCTGTGCCGGATAGCCGGGCGCCGGACGGATGCCGCGATACTCCTCGCGGATCAGATCCTCGTGGGTGAGGTTCTCGTCGGCCGCATAGGCCCAGAATTCCTTGCGCACGCGCTCGTGCATGCGCTCGGCGAGAGCTTCGGCGATGCGGTCGGCCAGCGCCTTCACCAGGATCGAGCGGTAGTCGTCGTTGGCGCGCTCGAACTTTTCGGCGATGCGCACCTCCTCGATGCCGGCCGTCACCACGAAGGCGCCGATGTAATCGGCCAGCCCCGTCTCGGCCGGCGCCAGAAAATCCGAGATGCACAGGTTGGGGCGGCCGTCGCGCTTCGAAAGCTGCTGGCGCAGGCCATGGAAGGTCGCCAGCTCGTGCGAGCGGCTCTCGCCGGTGAACAGGCGCATGTCGTCGCCGACCGCGTTGGCCGGCCAGAAGCCGATCACCGCCTTGGGATTGAACCAGCGCTCCTCGACGATCTGGCGTAGCATGCCCTGCGCATCCTCGTAGAGCTGCCGCGCCGCCGCGCCCTGCTTCTCGTCCTCGAGGATCGCCGGGAAGCGGCCCTTCAGCTCCCAGGTCTGAAAGAAGGGCGTCCAGTCGATATACGGGACGAGTTCGGCGACATCGTAGGTGCGGAAGACGCGCGTGCCCGCGAAGGTCGGCTTGGGCGGCTGATACGCCGCCCAGTCGATCTTCATGCGGCTGGCGCGCGCCTTGTCCAGCGGCAGGCGCTGCTTGTCGGCTTCCGATCGCGCATGCGCCTCTGCCACCTTTCGGTATTCGGCCCGTACCGTATCGACGTAAGGCGCCTTGCCTTCCGGAGAGAGCAGGCTCGAGACCACCCCGACGGCGCGGCTCGCATCGGCGACATAGATCGCCTGACCGCGCTCGTAATTCGGGTGGATCTTGACGGCCGTGTGGACGCGGCTGGTCGTGGCGCCGCCGATCAGGAGCGGGATATCGAACCCTTCGCGCTCCATCTCGCCGGCGACGAAGGCCATCTCGTCGAGCGACGGGGTGATCAGCCCGGAGAGGCCGATAATGTCGGCCTTTTCCTTGCGCGCCGTCTCGAGGATCTTCTGGGCCGGCACCATCACGCCGAGGTCGATCACCTGGTAATTGTTGCAGCCGAGCACGACGCCGACGATGTTCTTGCCGATGTCGTGCACATCGCCCTTCACGGTTGCCATCACGATCTTGCCGGCCGCTGGGCGCGCGCTCAGCCCCGTCGCGTCCTTCTCGGCCTCCATGAACGGCATCAGGTAGGCCACCGCCTGCTTCATCACGCGCGCCGACTTGACCACCTGCGGCAGGAACATCTTTCCCGAGCCGAACAAATCGCCGACCACGTTCATGCCCGCCATCAGTGGACCTTCGATCACGTGCAGCGGCCGCTCCGCCTCTCCACGCGCCTCCTCGACGTCGGCCTCGATGAATTCCGTGATGCCGTTGACGAGCGCGTGCTCGAGGCGCTTGCCCACGGGCCATGAGCGCCATTCGAGATCGGCGATCTTCGTGGCGCCGGCTCCGTCCCCCTTGAAACGCGGCGCCGCCTCGAGCAGGCGCTCGGTGGCATCCGACCGGCGATTGAGGACCACGTCCTCGCACAGCTCGCGCAGCTCCGGATCGATCTCGTCATACACGGCGAGCTGGCCGGCATTGACGATGCCCATGTCCATACCGGCGCGGATCGCGTGAAAGAGGAAGACGGAGTGCATCGCCTCGCGCACCGGCTCGTTGCCGCGGAACGCGAACGACAGGTTGGACACGCCGCCGGAGATGTGCACGTGCGCCAGGTCTGCGCGGATCTGCCGGATCGCCTCGATGAAGGCGACGCCGTAGCCGTTGTGCTCCTCGATGCCGGTGGCAACGGCAAAGATATTCGGGTCGAAGATGATGTCTTCCGGCGGGAGGCCGACCTGCTCCGTGAGGATCCCGTAGGCGCGCGTGCAGATCGCGACCTTGCGCTCGCGCGTGTCGGCCTGGCCCTGCTCGTCGAAGGCCATCACCACCACGGCGGCGCCGTAGGCGCGGCACACCCGGGCCTCGGCGATGAACTTCTCCTCGCCTTCCTTGAGCGAGATCGAGTTCACGATCGCCTTGCCCTGAAGGCATTTGAGGCCGGCCTCGATGACGTGGAATTTCGACGAATCCACCATCACCGGCACGCGTGCGATGTCCGGCTCGCCGGCGACGAGGTTGAGGAACTCGACCATCGCCTTCTCGGAATCGAGAAGGCCCTCGTCCATGTTCACGTCGATCACCTGCGCGCCGCTCGCCACCTGCTCGCGCGCCACGTCGAGCGCCGCCGCGAACTCGCCGTTCTTGATCAGCTTGCGGAACTTGGCCGAGCCGGTGACGTTGGTCCGCTCGCCGACATTGACGAACGGAATGTCGGGCGTGAGCGTGAATGGCTCGAGGCCGGACAGGCGCATCAGTGGCCGCATCTCCGGAAGCGGGCGCGGCTTCTTGCCGGCGACCGCCTGCGCGATGGCGCGGATATGCGCCGGCGTGGTGCCGCAACAGCCTCCGACCACATTCACGAGACCTGCCTCGGCGAACTCGCCAAGCATCGCCGCCGTCGCTTCAGGGCTCTCGTCATAGAGGCCGAACTCGTTGGGCAGGCCGGCATTGGGATAGGCGCAGACCAGCGTGTCGGCGACCTTGCCGATTTCCTGGATGTGGGCGCGCATCTCGCGCGCGCCGAGCGCGCAATTGAGGCCGATGGTGACCGGCGCGGCGTGGCGCACGGAGTGCCAGAACGCCGTCGGCGTCTGGCCGGACAGGGTGCGGCCGGACAGATCGGTGATCGTGCCCGAAACCATGATCGGCAACCGGACGCCGCGCTCCGCGAATACCTGCTGCGCCGCGACGATGGCCGCCTTGGCGTTGAGCGTGTCGAAAACGGTTTCGATCAGGATGATCTCGGCGCCGCCGTCGACGAGTCCCCTCACCTGCTCGGCATAGGCATCGCGCACCTCGTCGAAAGTTACGGCGCGGTAGCCCGGGTTGTTGACCTCGGGCGAGATCGACAAGGTGCGGTTGGTGGGCCCGACGGCGCCGGCGACGAAGCGGCGCCGGCCGTCCTCCTTCTGGGCCAGCATGGCGGCCTCGCGGCACAGACGGGCGCCCTCGCGGTTGAGATCGTAGACGACCGCCTGGAGGCCGTAATCGGCCTGGGCGATCGAGGTGCTCGAGAAGGTGTTGGTCTCGACGATGTCGGCGCCGGCGCGGAAATAGTTAAGGTGGATCTCGCGGATCGCATCGGGCTGCGTAAGGATCAGGAGGTCGTTGTTGCCGCGCAGATCGTGGCCATGGTCGCGGAAACGTTCGCCGCGAAACGCCTCTTCCGAGAGTTTCAGCGCCTGGATTTCCGTGCCCATGGCGCCGTCGAGCACGAGGATGCGCTCGGCCGCGAGGGCGCGCAGCGCCTTTTCGATCTCGGTGCCGTCGGCGAGTCTGATGTCGATCATGGCTGTCACGCCGCTGCCTTCTCGCTCGTCGGCCGTGGCTGCGCGCGCAGGCCCAGCAAATGACAAATCGCATAGACGAGATCAGCGCGGTTCATGGTATAGAAGTGGAAGTCGGTGACGCCTTGATCGACCAGGTCGATGACCTGCTCGGCGGTAACGGCGGCGGCGATCAGCTTGCGCGTCTCGATGTCCTGCTCGAGCCCGTCGAAGCGGTGCGCCAGCCAACTGGGAATGCTGGCACCGGCCCTCGCGGCAAAGTTGGCGGCTTGCTTGAAATTCTGCACTGGCAGGATGCCCGGCACGACAGGAATGTCGATGCCCCGGCCGCGGACCTTGTCGAGGTAGCGGAAGTAAAGGTCGTTGTCGAAGAAGAACTGGGTGATGGCGCGGGTCGCGCCGGCGTCGACCTTGGCCTCGAGCACGTCGAGATCAGCATCGAGCGAAGGCGATTCCGGATGTTTTTCCGGGTAGGCCGATACCGAGACCTCGAAGTCGCCGACCGATCTGATGCCGGCGACGAGATCGCAGCTCTGCGCGTAGCCGCCGGGATGCGGCTCGTATCTGGCGCCGAGCCCCGCCGCCGGATCGCCGCGCAAGGCCACGATGTGGCGCACGCCGCAATCCCAGTAGCCGCGGACGACCTCGTGGACGTCCTCCTTCGTGGCCGCGACGCAGGTCAGGTGCGCCGCGGGCTTGAGCGGCGTCTCCTTCAGGATGCGCGCCACGGTGGCGTGCGTGCGCTCGCGCGTCGAGCCGCCGGCGCCGTAAGTGACCGAGACGAAGTGCGGGTTGAGCGGCGCCAGGCGCTCGATCGAGGACCAGAGCGTCGCTTCCATCTCATCCGTCTTCGGCGGAAAGAACTCGAACGAGACGCGGACCGGGCGGGCGCTGTGCCGGCTCAGGCGGAAGGTGGTCATCAGGCGACCTCGCGGTTGGAAGCGGCCAGCGGCCAATCGGTGACGACGCGGCGGTCCTGCCCGAGCCAGAGCGTCACCGTGAGCTGGTCAGCGGCCTTGTTCGGCGGCGCCAACTCGCGCGTCAGCGTGCAGTCGAGCCCGGACTCCTGCAGCCACCCGGCGACCTGCTCGCGCGCAAAGCCGAGGCGCCGGTGGGCCTGGCTCTCGCGCAGGAATTCGAGGCCGTGCGGCGCGAAATCGACCACGAGCAGGCGTCCGCCTGGCGCCACGAGATGCGCCGCCTCGCGCAGCGCCCGCGCCGGGTCGTCGAGGTAGTGCAGCACCTGATGGATCACGACGAGATCGAAGGAGCCGCGCGCGAACGGAGGCGCATAGATGTCGCCTTGCCTCAATTCGGCGCGCACGCCCGCCCGCTCCAGGTTGGCGCGGGCCACGGACAACATGGCGTGGTTGGCGTCGAGACCGACGGCGCGCGCGGCGCGCGGTCCAAGCAGCTGCAACATGCGACCGGTGCCGGTGCCGAGGTCGAGCAGGTTGTGGATTGGCCTCGCCCCGAGCCCGTCGACGATCGCGCTCTCGACCAGCGTTTCGGGCGCCTGCAGCGAACGCAGCCGGTCCCATTCGGGCGCGAGCCGGGCAAAGAATTCCTGCGCGGCCTGCGCCCTCTGCTGGCGCACGGCCGCGAGCCGCTCGCAATCAGCGGCGACGCGCGGGTCGGCCCGATCGACGGTTGCCAGAATGGGACGCAGAATGCCCGCAGCGCCCTGCTCCGCCAGCCTGAAGAACGCCCACGCGCCTTCCCGATGACGCTCGACCAGCCCCGCCCCGACGAGGAGCTTGAGATGGCGCGAGATCCGCGGCTGCGACTGGCCGAGGATGTCGGTGAGATCGGAGACGGTCAGCTCGCCTTCCGCCAGCAGCGCGAGAATACGCAGCCGGGTCTCCTCGGCGGCGGCGCGCAAGGTGGTCAGCGTCTCGTTCAGGCCAAGGGTGCCGTCGGTCATGCTTCAAACCATGCCAAATACATATAAAGATATCTTTATATCTCGAATTCGCGCCTTGGCAAGGCTGAAGCCGCGAGATCATTGCAAGCTTGACGGCCCGCCCGCGCAGGGGCAGCGCCCCGGCGCCTTCCCGCCCAGGTCGCCTCGCGCGCGTGGTAGACGCCTGGTCATGACGGGCCAGCGGCGCCCTTGCGGCCGGCCACCACCAGGGCCACCACCACCGCGGCCGCGCCCCAGGTGAGGGTATCGACCCGCTCGGCGTTGAGGGCCGCCGCGATGAACAATGTGACGAAGGGCTGCAGCAGCTGGACCTGACTCACGAGGGCAATGCCGCCGAGGGCCAAACCGGCATTCCAGGCAAAGAAGCCGACATACTGGCTCAGCAATGTGACATAGGCGAGCCCGGTCCAGCTCGCGTGCGGAACCACGCTCGCATTGCGCGGAGCAAGCAGGATCATCAGCGGAAACGCGACCGGCAGCGCGATGACCAGCGCCCAGGAAATCACCTCCCAGCCCTTGAGGGCGCGCGTCAGCTGGCCCGACAAGGCATAGCCGAAGCCGGCGCCAAGCACCGCGGCCGCGAGAAGCAGATCACCGAGCTGCAGGCCTCCCGCGCCCTCGCGTAATGCAAACGCGACAACGACGGCGGCACCGGCGACCGCTGCCGTCCAGAACCGCCGTCCCGGCCGCTCACCGGCCAGCCAGGCGCCGAACAGGGCTGTGGCCAAGGGCAGGAGGCCGAGCATGAAGCCGCCATGCGCGGCGCCGACGCGCTGCATCGCCAGGGCGGTGAAACCCGGGAATGCAGCCACCAGGCAGACGGACACAATGACGAGCCGCTTGAGCGTCGTCGCGTCGGGGCGCCGCCGGCGCGTCACCAATAACACCGCCCCTGCAAGAATGCCGGCGAGGGCCGCGCGCGCCGCCGTCACGAACCACGGGTCGAGACCCTCGACCGCAAGCCGCGTGAAGGGCAGCGTGCCGCCGAACACGACGACAGCGAGGAGGCCGAGGAGAAGGCCGAGGGTTTCGCGCGCCACGGCAGACTTAGGGCGGCGCAAGGACGATGTCGGCTCGCGATGCATCGGCGACCGCGACGCGGCCCGAGCCGCCGGTGAAGCGCGTGATCAGGTCGGTGAGATCCGCGACCGCCGCCTCGAGATCGCCCCAGCCGTTGGCCTGCACGGTGATTACGGCGCGCGTCGTCGCCGCCGTGATGCCGGTGCGCGCATCCTGCCGCCAGTTCCAGCGCCGGCACAGAACGTGCCGCGCATCCGCATAGACGACCTCGCCGTCCTTGGGCGGGTCGTTCGGATCCTCACCCGCCTCGGCGCCCATATCAACAAAGCTGTCACCTGGCCGCGAAAAGCGGAAGGCGAGCGGCTGCGTTACCTTGTCGAGGTCGTCGGCGCCGCAACAGAAGACGTGGCTCAGCGAGACCGCATTGTAGATGTCGACCAGCGTGTTGACCGCCGGCAGGCGGTCGCCCGCCTTGACGCGCTTGACGAGGCGCTCGACCGACGAGCGGTAGCTCGTCTTCTTGATGCCAAATCCCTTGTAGGCGGCGCGCCACGCCGCGATTCCCGGGATCTCCGACAATTCGCGATCAGCCCAGCGCCTGCGCGTCTCATCCTCGCGCGCGATGATCAGCGCGTCGAGGTGCGGTGCGCGCGCGTCGGCGAGCTTCAGGTTCTCCGCGACCACGAAAGCGACACGGAACTGCGGAAAGCGCGAGATCAACTCGCCGATGGATGCTGTCAGGGACATGAAGATGGGCGGGGGTTCGGTTGGTCAGCGGAAAGGCGGCTCGTCGAAGCTGCGCAGCTTGCGCGAATGTAGCGAGGTCAACTGCCCGCGCAGGATGTCGAGCGCGCCGAGCCCGATCATCAGATGCTCGCCGACAGCGCGCTCGTAAAAGGCATTGGCGGCCCCGGGCAGTTTGATCTCGCCGTGCAGCGGCTTGTCGGAGACGCAGAGCAGCGTGCCGTAGGGCACGCGCAGGCGGTAGCCCTGCGCGGCGATCGTCCCCGATTCCATGTCGACCGCGATGGCGCGGGACAGGTTGATGCGACGGCGCTCCTGCGACCAGCGCAATTCCCAGTTTCGGTCGTCGTAAGTGACGACGGTGCCCGTGCGCAGCCGCCGCTTCAGGGCGTCGCCGCGCTCCCCCGTCACCTGCGCCGCCGCCTCCTGCAGCGCGACCTGGATCTCGGCCAGCGCCGGAACGGGGATGTTGGGTGGAACCAGACCGTCAAGGATGCGGTCGCGGCGCAGATAACCGTGGGCCAGCACGTAATCGCCGATGATCTGCGACTGCCGCAGGCCGCCGCAATGGCCGACCATCAGCCAGCAATGCGGGCGCAGCACAGCAAGGTGGTCCGTGATGTTCTTGGCGTTCGACGGGCCGACGCCGATATTGACCAGCGTGATGCCGTGGCCATCGCGGCGCAGCAGATGATAGGCGGGCATCTGGAAGCGATGCCACGGCGATTCGGCAATGCGGGCAGCAAGGTCGGCATCGCTGCGGCCGCGCTCGATCAAGATCCCGCCGGGCATGACCAGTGACAGGAAGGGGCCGTCCTGCTCGAGCTGGCGCAGGGCCCAGTGCACGAACTGGTCGACGTAGCGGTGATAGTTGGTGAGCAGGATCCAGGGCTGGATCAGGCGCCAATCAGTGCCGGTATAGTGGACGAGGCGGCGCAGGGAATAATCGACACGGACCGCGTCGAACAGGGAAAGTGGCCGCGGCTCGGCCTGGAAATCCATCCAGGTGCCGTCCGCCACTTCGTCCCCCACGGCCGACAGCAGCGGCGTCGGGAAGTGTCGCGCCAGATCCGCCGCCGACACACCGTCGCGAGCCAGTTCGTCGCCACGCTCGAACACATAGGGGTAGGGAATTTCCTGCGTGCTGACGCCGACCTCCATCGTCGCCCCGTAGTCCTCGACCAGCGGCCGAAGCTGCTCCATCAGATAATCCTTGAAGAACAAGGGATGCGTCACCGTGGTCGCGTAGGTGCCAGGCCCCTCGAACTTGGCGTAGGCTCGCTTGATGGCCGGGATCGGCCCCGGTGGGCGATAGGTCAGGCGCAGTTCCGGATAACGGAAGCGGAGCCGTTCCGCTGGCGTCGGCGGCACTCCCTTCGCAAAGAAGCGCTCGAGGGCGTCGCGCAAGGCACCGGTCGCCGCCGCATGCAGGGCCTCGAGCCGCTCGACCGCTTGTTCCGGCGCGGCAATGGGCTCGAGACCATCGCGCGAAACGTCATTCACGAACCTGCGTCCCTTTGCACATCACGGACCCCGTCTTAAAGCATGATGGCGAGAAGTGCGAATGACTTTGCCGGAAGGCGAGGCCAGCGCCCGAGTGGGAAGCGATCATGAGTGACGAGGAGTTCGGAGAACGCGCAGGTGAACGCGCGATCCTCCTGCCGGATACCTTCGATGCCGGCGTGTTCTTCATTGGGCGAATCGGCACGCCGTGGCGAAGCCGACGGGACTGTCCCAAGAACAGCGCGGAGTCCGATGCGGTCTGCACGATTGCGCTCGATCCTCGCTACGGCGAAGGCCTCAAGGACCTCGAGACGGCTTCGCATGTGATCGTGCTCTACTGGATGGACCGCGCGCCGCGCAATCTGGTGCTGCAGAAGCCACATCATTACGGCGAAACGCGCGGCGTGTTTGCGCTGCGCTCACCCGCACGGCCGAATCCGATCGCGCTGTCCGTTGCCGAGCTTGTCAGCATCGAAGGGCCCAGGCTGAAGGTGCGCGGCCTCGACTGCCTCGACGGCACGCCGCTCCTCGATCTGAAGCCGTATTTCGCGTCGACCGATGCGAGGCCCGCGGCCATGGTCGGCTGGCACAGCTCAGGCCGGCAGCGCGGTCAATAAGCGAGCGACCCGGGCATGGGGCTTACGCGCCGCCGCGGGCTCGCCGATACAGCGTCTTGAGCCGGGCGATCGCGCGGCGGCACGTCAGCTCCTGCTCGGCCAGGGATGCGAGCCGTCCGGGCGCAAAGGCCGCATCGGCGGCGAAGAGCAGGTCGCCCATGCGCTGGCGATGCGGATAGAGGCTGTCCATCACGCCGCCGGGCATGGCCATCGAATCGAGACGCTCGGCAAACCCCGACTGGCAGGCGCGCACGATCTCGTCCTCGAGCAGCACCCCGGGCGCGTAACGGCGCAGGGTCTCGTCGTAGGCCGTCTTGAACATGTAGGCGGTGCCGCCGGACAGGAAGGCCAGGCTGATCGCCATCGGGCGTCCGGCGAGGCTCAACACATCGGCACGGCAGGTCACCGCGTCGTCGCCGTCGGCGAAGACAGCGCGAAGATAGGCAGCCGTGTTCTCGCGGCAGGCGAGTGCCGTTCCGGCCGCGCCCTTCCAACCCTTGCGCTCGAGCGTCAGAAAATCCTCGACGGCCTGACGCAGGGCCCAGCCCCCGGTGAAGCTCTGCATCTCCAGCGAGCCGAGTTCGGCGAGGCGTCGGCGGCGGCGCTGCAGATCCTTGCGCCGCCCTGCCCCCAGATGGGCGGCATAAGCGGCTGCGTCATGCGCATCGAAGACGGGCCGCTCGAACGCGGATAGTGTCCGGGCCGGCCAATGCCGCCCGGCGAGCCCGGCCTGGAGCGCAGCACCGACAGGGCTGTCGATGGAGAGCAGCGGCAGCATCCAGAGCGCCCCCTCCCCTGCGGTCGCCATGGCCGCGAGCAGGGCGTCGACTGCCTCGGTCAAGCCGTGGCGTGTCACGAGCGGCGTCGAGGTCACCACGTAAGGCGAGATCCAGCCCGTGGCCGCGCGCCGGAACAGCGCCACCCGTGCACCGCGCGGCCGAAAGGGCAGGAGCGCAAGCAGTTCCTCGCCGCGATGTACGACGGCGAAGCGTAGGTCGGCGCCAGCCAGGCCATGCTCCAGGTGAGCCCCGACGATGCGGCGCGCGTAAAAGGGATTGGGCACGGCGGCATCGGCCACGAGACGGTCCCATGCATCCGCTCGCGCGCGCAGCCAATCCAGGTCGACAATCGCGCCGGTCGGCGGCGGCAGCGCGGACAGCGGGACGGGATGCGACCGCGAGGCACCCGCGTCGATCATCCGTTGGCCCGCGCCAGGATGTGCGTCGATATGCCAAGACGCCACCGTGCCGCCAGCGCAAGCGCGGCGCCGCGCAGCGCGTTGGCGCTGGCCATGGCCAGGGCCGCGCCGATGATGCCGAAAGCCGGCACGAGCACGAGGATAAGCAGCACGGCGGCGAGCAGGGCCGACAGCGCGACCGTGGCGCACAGGCGCTCGCCGCCCAGCATGTTGAGAACGTCCTCGGCCGGCCCGCACGCGCTGTATGCCACCATCCCGACGACGAGGATCGCAAGGGCGTTGAAGCTTGCATCGAAGCCGGGGCCGAAAAAGCGCAACAGAATCGGCGCAGCGAGCAGAACGCCGGCGCCGACGACGAAGGTCGCCGCGCTGCCGAGACGCGCGGTGCGGAGGACGAGTACGCGCAGATGCGCAACATCGCCGTGCGCCTTGGCCTCGGCGAAGCGTGCGGCCGTCGCCGCCGAAGCCGCATAGGACACAAACACGACGAACTGCAGGATGCGCGTCGCAGCGAAATAGACGCCCACCGCCTCCGGCGGGAGCAGAAAGGCGAGCAGCAGGACGTCGATGAAATTGAAGCCGGTCAGGGTCAGATCGACGATGGCCAGAGGAGCCGACGCGATGCCCCATTCGCGCAGGCGGTACGATCGGGGCCCGGGCGGCACGGCCTGCCGCAAGCGCCGCAGCAGCACCATGGTCTGAACCGTGACCGAGATGGCGCTCGCCACGAGCGTGCATGCGATGGCGACCCAGGCTTGCGCCGGCGCTCCCATGAGCATGCTGGCGATCAGGATCGCGGCGATGAGGCTCTGGCGCACGATGTAGGGAGGCGCAATGGCCAGCCCGACCCAATTGAAGCTGCGTGCAACCGCCTCGACGTAATCCTGAAAGGCCAGGACAGGCACGACCAGCAGCGCGAAAACGAAAGGCCAGAAAAACGTCTCGTCAATCCAGCCGCGCGCGAACCACAGCACCGCTCCGCCGAGCAGGGCCGTGACGAGACCACTGAGCAGTGTGAACGACGCGCCGCCGACGAGAAATCCGCGGACCAGATCGGTTTCGCCGCGTGCGCGATAATGGGGAACGAAACGGCAGGTGGCCTGGCTCAGGCCCCACAGTGCGGCATGCCCGAGAACCGTGATCAAGACCCACGCCTCGGCGAAAACGCCGTATTCCGGCCTGCCCATGAGGCGCGCGACCAGGACCTGCGTGCCGTAGGCGAGCGCCGCGCCGACGATGCGGATCAGGAACACGGACAGGGCAGCGCGCTGCGCCTGGATCAGCGCCGCACCGCTCTTCAGGGACAACTCCGCCGTTGCGGTCACGGTTGAACAGGCCCTCCTCGCCCGCGGTGAAACCCGGGCGGCGCAAGCAGTGTCGCACGGTCCCGGAGCAGGATCGCTTCCGATGGATCGATCCGGTTCCGATTGTCTGAGCCGCATGACCTTCATCGGCGCGTAGTGGCCGGATCATGCCCCAAAGCGCTTCCCGACCCGGCTCGGGGCGCGTTGGCTGGCTCATGGTTAGAGCAAGGCTCTTGCTTGACTCTTAAATGGCGGGGGCCAAGCCGCGCAATCGGCCGGCGCGGCGCTGAACGGCAGAACCTCGCGACCTACCTGGCAGGCGAAACTTTGGCGGTCGTGGACACGTCCAGCGACGAGCTGTCGGGCGGGTCGGGCTGAAGCAGGCTGACGGTGATCGCGAGAGCGACGTGCTCGGCCATGCAGCGATAGCCAAGCTCATTGAGGTGGAAGCCCTCGCCGACGCGCTTGGCGCGCGCCTTGCGCTCCGCCGCGAAGTAGCGCATCGCCTCGAAGCGGCGCACGAGCGGCACGCCGTCCTTGCGGGCGATGTCCTCGATCGCCTTGACGATGCTCGCGTAGTATTCGTCGCGGGCCAGGCTCGCGGTATATTGCGGATCGACCAGCACAACGTCGACCTCGTGCGACTTGAGCCACTTCAGGGTGTCGTCGAGGGCATCCGAAAACGTGTCGACGTCGACGCGCGCCAGCGCATCATTCGTGCCGACCTGCCACACGACGAGATCAGGGTCGACCTCGGCCACCGTGTTGCGGACGCGCTCCGCCGCCTCCCCTGCGACCTCGCCCGACAGACCCCGGTTGATCACCTCAATCTCGACATCGGGGAAGAGTTTTTCGAGCTCGCCGGCGAGCCGCGCCGGATAGGTCGCCTGGGCCGACGAAGCGCCGATGCTGGCCATCGAGGACGACCCGAGGGCGAGCACGCGAATGGCGCGATGCTCCTTGAGGGCGGCCTTGACGCTTTGCAGGGAGGCCAACGTGTAGAGCTTTGATCCGGGGACGCGGCATTCCGGAGACAGGCTGCGGTCGGCGACCTCGGCCTCCTGCTGCGGCGCCTGCTGCGGGGCCGTTTGGGCGGCCGCACCCGATCCCCCGCCCAGGACGGTCAGGCAGACAAGGAAGGCCGCGGCGACCGCAGGCGCCATTCTACAAACCATGCCGTGAATATAAGGCACGCGAACCCTGAACCCAAGATAAACGCGTCTAATATAAAACCGCCCCCCCATTCGAAACGCAAGAGCTGGGCCGCCAGGCTCACAACGGATCCGATCGAGAAAATGGCCAGGGAATTGCGCCCCAGAGCCGAAAGTTGCCCCGCCAGCCAAGGAATCCGTGGGGCGAGGACCCCGTAAAGATTTTGGAAAGCAAGAAGAACGCTGATGAAGTGGAGCAGGCGGCCAGGCGACAGATTGGATTTATCAAAGATGAACAGGAGGCGCGGCTCGGGCACCAGATAGGGATCCGGCTTGAGGTCCCAGACCGCCACGACCGCGCCGATCGCAACCCCGATGATCCCGAGGGGCATTAGCCGGGCCGTCCAGCGGTTGAAGGCTTCCGAATCGCGCGACCACTCGCAACTCAGGAAGCCGAGGGCGAGCAGCAGCTGCCAGGCGAAAGGATTGAAGAACCACGTGCCTTCCACGGGCCAGGTCGGCAGGTTGAACTCGAAAATCAGGCTGACCAGCCACACGGATACCGACAGGAGCAGCGCCGCGGGGCGGCTGACGCGCGCCAGCAGCACAAAGGGCGGCGACAGGGCGAGCAGGGCCACGTAGAGCGGCAGGATGTTGAAGTAACCGAGCTGGTGGGTCAGCAGAACCCACCCGATCGTCGTCCGGATCGGGTCCGAGAAGGCCGGCGCCGCGTTGTGCCACTCGAGGAACAGCGGATTGTCGAAATAGAGAGCCGCCGCCGCGATCAGCGCGATGGCGAGCGCCGTGATCACGAGCTGTGCGCGGTAGACTTCGACAGCGCGCGAGAAAAGGCGCAGCAGGACGCGGTTTGGCGGCTCCAGCCCGTTGCGGCCGCGCGTCGCCAGGGCGATCGCCCACCCGGCGAGAAACACGAACAGCTCGGCTGCGTCGGACAGGGAATATTTCGAGTAGGTGAAGCGCTCGAACACATTCCCCGGAACGTGGTTGAGGAAGATCGTGATCAGGGCGAAACCGCGCCAGAAATCGATCGCATTCGGCTCGCGCATGCCTTCGATTCCGAGTTGGTCAGAGCGGCGTGACGAATAATGCGAAGCAGCTTGCGTTGTGGCACGCCGACTCCGCCCATCCACTGGCGGACGCGTGCCCCGGGGGTGATCCGTGGTCGCTCCAACCCGCCGTAGAAAATGCGCTCAAAAACAAGTTTGCAGCCGTGTCCGCCAAAACGGAATCGGCTCTAGCGCACGATGATGGCAGGGGCAAGCGAGAGCGTGACGCGGCAGTCGATGGAAGCACTCCGCCGATGCGCCGGGCCAACGAAAAAGGGGCTCGGAGAGCCCCTTCCCGTTGCGACTTGCGTGCCGTTACTGCCGCGGTGCCGTGCTCGAGCCGCCGGTGTCCGACCGCCGCGTGTCGTCAGAACGACGTTCGCCGGCATACCGGAAGGCCGGCGCATTCTGCAGGTCGGCGCGCGACATCCGCACCATCGCGTGGTCCGGATAGCCGCGCTCGGCCGAGCGGCTCGCGCTCGAGGCCCCCGTGCGATCGCTCGAAGATGTGGCCGCGGACGTGCCGGCGGTTCCGCTACCGGCTGTCGTGCCGGTCGTCGCCGTCGTCGCCGGGCGATCGGTTGCGGGCGCAGCGGTCGTGCTGCCCGTCGCGTCGGTGCGCGCCGATGTGTCGGTGCTGCGGGACGTTGCATCGCTCGTACGGGTCGACGCCCTCGGCGTATCAACGAATTCCACGGACTTGAACGGTATGGCCACGCTCTTCTCGCCGATGCCGAGGAAGCCGCCGACGCCGATCACGATCGCCTCGAGGTTGCCCTGACGGTCGACCAGGACATCATTGATGTCGCCGATCTTTTCGTTGTCGGATCCGTAAACGTCCAGGCCGACGAGCTTGGAGCCGCGCCATTGATCAGTCTCCTGCTGGGTCATGAACTGGCCCGATGCAGCCGAGCTTGGCGCAGTTGACTGGCTGCTTGGGGCGGGCATCGCCGGCTGGGTGGCTGCCGGAGCCGAGCTCGACGGAGCCGTGCTGGTTTGAGCGAGCGCAGGCAGAGTCATAAAGGCGGTTGCCACAAGGCAGGCCGCCATATGCTTCTTCAGCATGTTTTCCTCCTGGAGAATGGGAACGTCCAATCGCGTTGCCGTGAACGCATTACAACAACGACGTAAGGCCAAGTTGGTTCGGCTCGCGCGTGGTCGCGGGACACAACCGCCGTCATAAACTGCTGGGCCAACATTGTGGCAGCTTGGCCTTAGGCTCCAGCACCGCAGCTCTGGCCGGTGGATCGTGACGACCGTTCGAATCGCCTGAATTCGCTGAACGTCGACGCATAGATTGGGTCACGGAGGATGCAGTGCTGACACGAAGAAGCAGCTTCAACCCGGCGGCGATCGCATCATCATCGATGCTGCAACGCTTCGGGCGTGCAAGCAGTTTTCGGTACCGCACCGAAGACACGCCAGTCGGCTCAAAAGCTGGTTCGAGAAGCTGGTGGTAGAACAAGTTCAGAAACGCATCGAGTCGTGACTTTTGCTGATAGTGGGAGGGCTGCGGGACTGCGAAGTCCACCTTCGAGACCTGGTCGCGCAGCGCAACGAAGTAGCGCTTCTGCTCGTCGAGATCAGCGACACCGCGGCCGATGCGCGGGGCGCCGTGGCCCAGCACGAACATGTCGACGGGAAGATTGCGCGCCATGATCCGGTCGAGGCTCGCGATCGGGCCGGCGACGTTGGCGTAGTGCACACCGTCGACTCGCTCTGGCCGGGGTGAATGTCTTTGTTCAAGAGGTCACAGGCGAGGAACCGGCGTTTTGCGGTACGTAAACAGTTACGTCGCTGGTCGAGTGACCATGCCCTTCTTCGGTGAGCAGAAAGGTGAGCCCGCCGATCTGCGGTGTGAGCGAGCCTTCGAAACCCCGGCGCTGTGGCCGCGCCGGCCGGCTTCGTTTGCGAGTACAGCACGCGGCAGAACGAGTCCCCAGTGATAGCCGTGGCTGACGAAGTGGACCAAGACCGCATCGTCTCCGGTCGCCGGCAAGATCGCCGGGTCGCCGGATCGGTCCGTCAGCATGATGGCGAGCAGAAATGCGAGAAACAGGAAGGCGAAAACGGTGGCGACGCGGCGGAGCGCGCGCCGCAGGGGTCACGCCGCGGCCCTGAGCCGCGACAACGCCTCGTTGATCTTGCGCTTGTGCGCCTCCGCTTCTTCCTTACGTTCGCGCTGCTCCTCGACGACCTCCTCCGGCGCGCGCCGCAGGAAGTCGGCGTTGCCGAGCTTCGCCTCGATCTTGGCAATGTCAGCATCCACCTTCGAGAGCTCCTTCTGGAGGCGGCCCTGCTCGGCAGCGAGGTCGACGATGCCTTCGAGCGGCAACGCCGCCACCTCTCCGCGTACGATCAGCTGCACCGCTTTCGGCGGAGCGTTGGCAGCAAGGCCGATCTCGGACAGGCGCGCCAGGCGCTTGATCGTCTCCTGCCATTGCGCGAGCCGGGCCTGCACCTGAGGCGAGGCATTGACCAGCACCAGCGGGATCTGCGCGCCGGCCGGCACATTGGTCTCCGAACGCGCCGAGCGGATCTCGCCGACGAGATCGACCACCCAGCCGATCTCCGCCTCCGCCTCGGCATCGGCAAGGCCGTGCAGGTGCGGCCAAGTCGCAAGGGCGAGGAGTCCCTCCCCTTCCCGGCTGTGCCACAATTCCTCGGTCAGGAACGGCATGAACGGGTGCAGAAGCTTCGAGATCACATCCAGCACGTAGGCGATCGTGGCGCGCGTCTCGTCCTTCGCCGCGCCGTCGGCGCCTTGCAGCACGGGCTTGGCCAATTCGAGATACCAGTCGCAGAACACGCCCCAGGTGAACTGGTAGGCGGCGGCCGCCGCTTCGTTGAAGCGATACTCCTCGAGACCTCGCGTGACATCGGCGACGGCGCGCTCCGCCTCGCCGAGCGCCCAGCGGTTGAACGTCTCTGTCGCCGCTTTCGCATCGAAGCCCGGAACACGCTCACAGCCATACATCTCGGCGAGGCGCGCGGCGTTCCAGATCTTGGTCGCGAAATTGCGGTAGCCCTCGACGCGCTGGATGCTTAGCTTGATGTCGCGCCCCTGCGCCGCCATGGCGGCGAGCGTGAAGCGCAGGGCGTCGGCGCCGTATTGATCGATCAGTTCCAGCGGGTCGATGATGTTGCCCTTCGACTTCGACATCTTGGCCCCCTTCTCGTCGCGGACGAGGGCATGGATGTAGACCGTGCGGAATGGCACCTCCTTCATGAAATGGAGGCCCATCATCATCATCCGGGCAACCCAGAAGAAGATGATGTCGAAACCGGTCACGAGCACGCTGGTCGGATAGTAACGCTCCAACTCCGGCGTATCGTCCGGCCAGCCGAGCGTCGAGAACGGCCACAGTGCCGACGAGAACCACGTGTCGAGCACGTCCTCGTCGCGGGTGAGATAGGCAGCGCCGCGATCGGGATCATCGGCGATGGCCGTCGCCTCCTGCTCGCTCAGGGCGCCCTGCACCACCGCATGCGCGAGCGCATCGGCAAGTGCCTGGTCCTCGTTCTCGGCGACGAACACCGTTCCGTCGGACGCATACCAGGCTGGAATCTGATGGCCCCACCAGAGCTGGCGCGAGACGCACCAGGGCTCGATATTCTCAAGCCATTGGAAATAGGTCTTCTCCCAGTTCTCCGGCACGAAGCGCGTCGCGCGGCCGCGCACAGCGTCAAGCGCGCGCTCGGCCAGCGGCTTCACATTCACGTACCACTGATCGGTCAGATACGGCTCGATGACGACGCCGGAGCGGTCGCCGTGCGGCACCATGTGCGTGTGCGGTTCGACCTCGGCGAGAAGGCCGCGCTCCTCCAACATGGCGACGATGGCCTTGCGCGCAGCCAAGCGGTCCTGCCCATCGAGCGCGAGAACGGCGTCGAGGTCCGCCGACGCCGGCACGTCGCGCCGAAAATCCGGATCGCTCGTCAGGTCGAGTTGGCCTTCGGGACCGAGAATGTTGACCAGCCGCAGCCCGTGCCGCCGCCCCACCTCGAAATCGTTGAAGTCATGGGCCGGCGTGATCTTGACCGCGCCGGTGCCCTTCTCCGGGTCGGAATAGGCGTCGGCGACGATCGGGATGCGGCGGCCGACGAGCGGCAGAATGGCGTACCGTCCGACCAGATCGGTGTAGCGCTCGTCGTCGGGGTGAACGGCGACGGCGACGTCGCCGAGCATGGTCTCGGGCCGGGTCGTGGCGACGGTGATGAAGAGATCACGCTCGCCGTCGATCGGATAGCGGATATGCCAGAGGTTTCCCTTCACCTCGACCTGCTGCACCTCAAGATCGGAGATGGCGGTGAGCAGCTTTGGGTCCCAGTTCACGAGGCGTTTGTCGCGATAGACGAAGCCTTCCCGATAGAGTTCGACGAACACCTTTGCGACGGCTCGCGACAGCCCCTCGTCCATGGTGAAGCGGGTGCGCGACCAGTCGCATGAGGCGCCGAGGCGCTTCAGCTGCCCGAGGATCGTCTTTTCCGACTCCTCCTTCTGCTCCCAGACCTTGTCCAAAAAGGCGGTGCGGCCAAGCGTCCGCCGGTCCGGCTGCTGCGTCTCCATGAGCCGGCGCTCGACGACCATCTGCGTAGCAATGCCGGCGTGGTCCGTGCCGGGCTGCCACAGCACGTCCTTGCCGCGCATGCGCTCGAAGCGGACCAGGATGTCCTGCAGGGTGTTGTTGAGCGCGTGCCCCATATGCAGGGAGCCCGTCACATTCGGCGGCGGGATCACGATTGAATACGAATCCGCGCCGCGCCGGTCGGGCCGGCCGGCCTTGAACGCCTGCTCCGCTTCCCAACGGGCGGCGATGCGCGCCTCGACGGCGCCGGGGTCGAAGGTCTTGTCCATCATGAGCAACCGGCTGAACGGCCGAGCAAGGGCCCCGGCGTGCCGCTAGAAAGCGAAGCCGGCGCGTCAAGTCAATCATATAGGAAGGGCGACGGAATCAGGCAGACCGCAGCAGCCGAGCCGCGGGACGTGGGCGGCCCACCCTTAGCCGCCGCCTGCCGGCGCCAGCGAGCCGTCAGCGTCCGCGCGTGACGCGCTCGATCTCGGCCCGCACAAGCCGCTCGACCAGGGTCGGCAGATTGTCGTCGAGCCAGCTCTTCAGCATCGGCTTGAGCATCTCCTTGACGAGATCCTCGAGGGTGCGGGCGTTGTTGCTGAGCACGGTGTGCGCCAGCATGTTGAAGGCGTTGTTCACGCTGGCGTCGGTCGAGGTCGAGATCAGCCGTTCCGGCGCCGGCTCAGGTTGCGGCGGGGGCGGCGGAGGCGCTGCGCGCACCGGCTCAGGTTCGGCCTCCGGCTCCGGCTCCGGATCCCATGCCGCCTCAGGCGCTTCGTCCTTCTCGGACTCAGCCGCGTCGAATTCATCGGTGTCGCGAAAGGAGATGTCCTCGTGCTCCATCTCCAGAGGCGCGGCGCGCGGCGGCACCGGCGTCGCGATGTCGGCGAGGTCGAGCACTTCCTCCTCGGCCTTGGGGCGAGCGAGCGGGGGCGGTGCAGGCGGCGGAGCCGCCGGCCTGACAGGCGCTGCCGGAGGGGGGGCGGGCTGAGCCGCCTTCGGACCCTCCTGATCGTCGGCAATGATCCGCCGGATGGAGGCAAGGATCTCCTCCATTGACGGCTCTTGCGCTTTGGGACTCGCTGCACTCATGTGCTTGGCAACCGCCTCGACCTATAGATAAGTAAGAATCACAGCCAATCAGCACTATTCTCACGCGGACTCAAAGAGGCAAGCTGACGCGACTGGCGCTCACAGGAAATGCGATCAGGAATTGACGGTTAGCGGCCGTCAGGGGTGCGCACACCACCCCACAGGCCCTTCACCTGATCGAAATGTTCCTTGGCGTTGTACTGCTCGATCTTAAGCGCGAGGGCGCGGGTCGAGAGCCGCCCGATGGCCTGAACCACCGCATATGAGTTCACGACACGGTCACGTTGCGCCGTGATCAGGTTGACCCGGGCCGTCAACAATTCCTGCTGCGCGTTGAGGACGTCGAGGGTCGTGCGCTGGCCGACGCGGGCCTCTTCGCGCACGCCGTTGAGCGCAACCTCGGCCGCCTGCACCTGAGCCTGGGCGGCGATGATCTGGGCCCGCGACGCTTCGAGCTGGCCCCAGGTCGAGACCACCTGGGCGCGCACCTGATCGCGCGTGATGTCGGCCTCGATGCGCCGCTGCCCCACCGTCTCCTTGGCCTGGCGCACGCGCGCATAGACTTCGCCGCCCTCGTAGATCGGCACGGTGAGGCGGGCGACCGCTGACGCGACGAAGCGGTTGTCGCCCATGTCCTGCACGTCCCAGCGCTGCTGGGCAACGCCGCTGAGGCCGACGCTCGGCATCAGCTCGCCCTCGGTGACCTTGACCTGAAGCTCGGCGACATCAACCGCGTGCAGAGCGGCCACGATCGCCGGGTGCTCCCTGAGGCCGACGTCGATGGCCGAATCGACCGAGCGCGGCAGCAGGCGGTCGAGAGGCTGGCCGGGCGCGAGCTGGCGCGGCTCGACCCCAACCACCTGCCGGAAGACAGCGATGCTGGTGCGCAGATTGGCCTCGGCGAGGCTCACCTGCGAGCGGGCCGCGGCAAGTCGCGATTCGGCCTGCGCCACGTCGGTGCGCGTCACCTCGCCGACATTGAAGCGGTCGCGAGTCTGGCGAAGCTGCTCCTCAATGACCTCCACGTTGTTGCGCTGAAGGCTGAGGATCGCCGTGTCGCGCAGCACGTTCATGTAGGCGGTGGCGCCGTTGAACAGAACGGTCTGCTCGGTGTTGCGCAGGGTCTCGCGCGCCCCCAGCACCTGCGATTCGGCCTGGCGGGTGACGTTGAAGGTGCGCAGCCCGTTGAAGAGCGTCTGATTCACCTGCACGCCGACGCTGCGTGGATAGGTGCTCGATTCGAAGTCGCGGCACGGATTCCGTCCCACGCACCCTTCGGAAAATTGGGCGCCGGCGTCGGCCTGGCCGGTCACGGTCGGGCGGTAGCCGGACAGGGCACGCGGAACGTTCTCATCGGTGGCGCGAACGCTGGCGCGCTGGGCGCCAAGCGTCGGGTTGCCCCGGTAGGCGCGCGCCAAGGCGCTTTCAAGCGTCTCCGCCGGGGCGGCCGCGGCACTGAACAGCAATAACAGGGACGCCAGCGCACAGGTAAATACGCTGTCTCGTCCAGTATGTGTTTCCGCCACACCCACCTGCCCCTCGGCCGGACGGTTCCGCGCCCATCCTTCGGCCAAGCACCAACGCTCTCCACGGTGCGGGCCACAATAGTCGAGTGACAGTTAACGACAATTGGCTCCAGCCGGGTCGGCTGCGAATAGGCCGAACTGGCGCAAAAAAGCGACACCCCTCGGCGTCAGAACACGAAGCCGGGCTCCTTCCGGAAGCCGGGGAGCAGCGGAGCGGCCGCATCGAAGAGCGGCCGGGCCCCGAAGACCTGTCCGGCGCGGACGTAAAGCGTCACGCTGGCGGACCGTCCGCGCCCCTCGACGCAAACGAGCCGGCCGCCATCTCCGAGCTGCTCCAAGAGGGCCTGCGGCCTCACCTCGACAGCGCCATTGACGAGAATGGCGTCGTATGGCGCGGCCTCCGGGTAGCCCCGCTCAAGCGGGCCGACGGCCGTTACCACGGCCTCTGCGCGCGCCACGGCCAATCGGCCCCGCGCCTCGTCGCCGATCCTTTCGTCCGATTCGAGAGCCACGACCAAGGCGCCGAGGCGGGCGAGGACCGCGGAGGAATAGCCAAGGCCGCAGCCTACATCGAGAACCCTGGCGCCACGATCGACCGCGAGCGACTGGATCATGCGGGCCAGCACCGCCGGCGCCAGCATGAAACGGCGCTCGGCCGCCTCGAGCCCCTCCGACACCGGGATCGCCTGATCGATATAGGCGAGACTCTCGCGGCCCAGCGGCACGAAGCGCTCGCGCGGCACCTCGTCGAAAGCAGCGAGGAGGGCGAGGTCGTTGACGTCGAACGTGCGCAGTTGCGTATCAACCATCAGGCGACGGGCCTTGGCGAAATCAAGCATGAGCAGCCTCGCGGAAGAGCCGCGCCACGGATGCATTTCCGGCGGATTGTCGTCCCGAGGCCCGCCCCTGCCCCGGGCGGACCTGAGCTGGGATAGCCCCGGATGCCGGGGTCGCCGAAGAATGCGCCATCAAAGACGCAGCCGGACGCCTTGTGGTGGATGGCCCGCCGAAAGGCAAGCGCCGGAGCACTCACGGCAGTGGCTGTGCCCGAGGTATCCCTCGGCTTTTTCCAGTGCTTTGCGGGATTGGAGGCCTCGCCCGGAATCGAACCGGGGTGCAAGGATTTGCAGTCCTCTGCGTAGCCACTCCGCCACGAGGCCATGCCGCCGATCAAGAAAAAGTGAGCAGCGCGCCGTCTTTACCAGAGCGCGCCGCGCGAGCGCAACCGCGCTGCGCGGTCTACAATCCTGGCAGCGCGGCGGCAATGACGATCGCGGTTAATCATGTACGCCGATCGTTAAGCCTTGCGCGGTAGGGACCTGTTGCTATATCGAGCACATCGCGATCCCGGATAGCTCAGCGGTAGAGCAATCGGCTGTTAACCGATTGGTCGCAGGTTCGAATCCTGCTCCGGGAGCCACTTCCCTCCGGTCAATAACCCTCGATGCGGCGACCACTGGCGGGGCTTGATGGCAGCGGCTAAGCCGGCGGGCCTGGCTCCCGCGGCACTTCGGCCCAGTGGCTCGGGTGGAGGGTCTCCATGTTCATGTTGGAGACCCAGCGGTTCTTCTGCGGATACCATTCGCCGGTCTGCCAGCCTCCCTGCTTC
>DATBIR010000146.1:0-3501 GCA_036556825.1 Beijerinckiaceae bacterium | reverse complement strand
GGTGCTAAGTCCAGACGTACCATATGCCTCGGAATTGCGGTTCGCGACGACAACACCGTGGCTCCTGAGAGCGCCGGACTGTAACCGCGTCTGCAGGTACTGCGCCGCCTTCGAATCCATGTGGCTGACCTGAATGAGGCGCTCGACTGCATCGGCGTCATTGGCCGCAATGATGTTGAGGGTTTCTTGATCTCTTTGGACCGCTACACTCAGCGGGCGGTAGTGCGAATAGTCCGTTGACTGGACGACGAGTACGCGTGGTCCGATCATCTTCTCCAGAACTGTCACCGCGCGGTCCCAGTCGGCCCGCGTCGATCGGCTCGAGATTGCGATTGGAACAATCTTCGCACTCGGGAAAAAATGCTTCACGAATGGCAGTAAGGCTGAAATGCCGTGCTCTGCCTCGAACAGATCTGAGTCTTCGAACAGGTCTCCCGCCTCCAGTAAGGGATCCGTGGCGGCGAGATCATTCTCCAGCAATCCGAACACAGTACGGAAATTGCGCCGCGTCGTCGCCAGCGGAAGCCGGCTTCGGTTGAAATGATCTGGCGACAAAAGAACGATGCGATCATACTTACCGGTCGACGCCGCCCAGAAGCCACGGGCTATCAGGTCTGCAGCAAGCAGGTGGTGCGGAACGGAAATTCCGGTGACGCTCAAGTTGACGGCCGAACGCGGCTGTTCGCGCGTAATTGCCTCCATGATGCTGCTTGCATCGGAGTACATTGACGGGATAGGCGGCTGGTCCCTGGCGACTGCAACAGCACTGGTCAATACCGCGGCAATCATTGCGACCAGTTTTCGCGACAAGAACAAGCTGACCAGCCATAGCGACAATGTTGGTCCGGGAGCATCGGACGATCGCGGTAGCAAGCCACCCCTGATGCCAACCATCACCCATCCCGAAAGGCAGATGCTTCCACAACGTTTGGGCGTGCACATTGGCAGAGCGGCCGTCTGTATTCGGCGAAGCAGCTCCCGCATGAGGTCTTCTCACGGTCTATCCAGAGATATTGATAATGCACGAGTGTCACAACACCAACGCCATCTTATAAGCTGCGGGACAGCTAACAACTGGCTTGGGGGACGCGTGCCGAACGTGGCAGCTTAAGCTGTTATTATCGAACCAGATACGGCCGACACCGCTAGGTAATAAACTCATGAAATGGAGGTTCGATTTTCGGCGAACGATCTTTTTCGGCAAGGCGGGGCCCGCTTAGCCGGATCATTCGCTAGGCGAAAACGCCTGTCGAATAGCCCGAGCAGGAATTGTCCGGCGCGGCGAGGTGCTCGACGCGGTCGCGCACGCGCCGCACGGATCTGGCCGTGCACGGGCGCTCCATGGCGTCGAGGCGCTGTTCGAGGCGCAGGAGGTGCGGCGCCAGCTCGCGCAGCACGCACGCGGCGGTCGCCGCGTCCGCCGCGTCGGCCTTGCGCAGGGACATGATCATGCGCCTCGCCTCGCTCTTGAGGTCGGGGTCGACGTGGTCATGCGCGAGCCACAGGCAATGGATCGCGTCCTGCACGAGACGCGGCAGAGTGCGTGACTGCAGCTGATCCACCCGAACCTCCGGAACTCCCCTCCCCTCGGCGGACGATGCTAGCCGGGCGCCTTCAACCGACTGTTGCCGCAGTGACTGCAATTGCCGACAATTTTTCGCGATATTCTCGGTAAAGTCCGACGATCGCCGGTAAGCCCGGCGCTGCTCTCATTTGGAGCTTCCAGGAGGAAAGCGCCGCTTCGTGCACGAGTTGCCCGTCTTCAACCTGGCGTCCCTGCTCATCGCGGCCCTGCTGCTGTGCATCATGGTCCTGCGCTGGGGGATGCCACGCCGGCACGGCCTCGCCGTCGCGATGTTTCTGGGTGCATGGGCCTGCGCCTACATGACCTTCCGCATCGTCTCGATGGCGGGCGTCGTGACGTGGCAGTGAGCACCGTCGTGGAGGGGCTCAGGATCCGCCCGCCGCGATGATGGCCGCGGCGCGGGCCGACATGCCCTTGTTGGAATGCGCCACGCCCGGCACGATCTCGAGCCGCCAGCGGAACGGCACGCCGAGCGCCTCCGCCGTCGCCCTGGCGGTCGCGAAGAATGTCTCGCCGCGCGCCAGACGGTGGGGACCCTGCGCCATCGCGCCCGGATTGCGCGGCAAGGTCGAATGGTTCGGGTTGGTGTCCCGCCCGCCGAGCAGGATCACCACGTTGCGCGCAAATGCCTGGGCGAGATCGGCGCGCGCGACACCGGCGCCGTTCAGCCCCCAGGGGAAGTCGGCGTCCAGCGTCGGCATGGTGTAGGCGCCGGCATTGGCGGCGATGATGACGTCCGCATGGCTTGCGCCGGCGAAGATGACATAGCGGTGCACGAACTGCGCACCGGCCGAGTGCCCGAAGAAGCTGTAGCGGTCGCGCCGCGCGCCGCTCCGGGCTCTCGCCTCGGCGAAGACCCTGTCGATCACGCCGAAGGTCCATGACCGGCGCGGCTGCATCTTGCCCTTGCGGTCGGCGACGTTGCCGAAATTGTACGTGCCGGCCCCCGGGAATCTGGCTTGCGAGAATTCAGGCACGACGAGCAGCAGATTGTGTGCGTCGGCCTGCGGCCGCCACTCGTCGCGATAGCGCTCTGCGTCCCGGTCCACGCCATGCATCACGACCACGATGCGGTCGTCATGGGTCCATTGCGCCGGCCGGTAGACGAAGACCCGCATCGGCTCGTCATTGGCGCCGACCTTGTCCAGGGGCACGGTGAACAGGCCGGGCCCGGGCGGCAATGCGTCCTGCGCTGCGGCCGGCGCCAGCGCGCCGAGCGCAAACACGGCGCCGAAGGCCGCGCCGAGGCAGGCCGCAACGCGTCTGTTCATGAATGCCGTTACCGCTGCACGCTCGCGAAACCTGCCATCGCCGCCGCGTGTCGTCAAAGCCGGACGCGCATCAAGGCACCCGGCGCATCTCGCCCGTGCGCGGTGCAGGTCCCGTATCGGAGATGGCCTCGCGCAGCGCCTCGTCCTTGCCGTGATCGAACGAGGTCTTGCACACGGTGCCGCCGGTTCCCCTGAGCGCGGCGACGACTCTGTCGGTCGTCATCTTGCGGATCAGCAGGAACAGCGCGGCATGGCCCGGCTGCAATGTTTCGGCGAGGCCGCGGACGAAGTCGTCGTCGATGCCGAGGTCGGCCAATGCTCCGCTGATGGCGCCCGATGCGGCGCCGAGGGCGGCTCCGCCGGCCGCACCGAGGACCGCGCCGGCGGAGCCGGCGGTGGCGATCGTCACGGGAGTCAGGAAAATCGCGCCGAGCAGCAAGCCGCAGAGGCTGCCGGTCGCCGCGCCGAGCGCGGTCGGGCTGACGAGCTGGTCGACCCTGACCATGCCGCCGGTCTCCTTGCCGGCAATGACCGCGTCGTCGAGCTCGATCAGGTAGTCCTCCTGAAGCTGCAGCAAATGTCGACGGACGTCTTCCGCCTTCTTCCGCGACGGGTAAACGATCACCATGAGATCGGACACGAGCG
>DATBIR010000145.1:0-14524 GCA_036556825.1 Beijerinckiaceae bacterium | reverse complement strand
ACGGCGCCGGCGACGAGACCGAGGACGATCGCCCCCATCGGTCCGGCGAAGCCGGAGGCCGGCGTCACCGCGACAAGGCCGGCGATGGCGCCCGACGCCATGCCGAGCAGGGACGGCTTGCCCTTGATGGCCCACTCGACGAACAGCCACGACAAGGCCGCCGCCGCGGTCGCCACGAAGGTGTTGATCATGGCCAGGGCCGTGACCCCGTTTGCCTCGAGATTCGAGCCGGCATTGAAGCCGAACCAGCCGACCCACAGCAGCGAGGCGCCGATCATCGTCATGGTGAGCGAGTGCGGCGCCAGAAGGTCGCGGCCGTAGCCGATGCGCTTGCCGATCAGCAGCGCACCGACCAGACCGGCGATGCCGGCGTTGATGTGCACGACGGTGCCGCCGGCGAAGTCGAGGGCGCCCCACTTGTAGATGAGACCCGCATCGGCCGTGACCTCGTCGAGCCTGGCCTGCGCCGCCGTCTTGGCGGCGCCATCGGCCGCCGCGGCAACCGCCTTGGCGGCCTCGCCGATCGCGTCCGGCCCGCCCCAGTACCAGACCATGTGGGCCATCGGGAAGTAGATGAAGGTCACCCACAGCACCATGAACAGGACGAGCGCGGAGAATTTGAAGCGCTCGACGAAGCCGCCGACGATCAGCGCCGGGGTGATCATGGCGAAGGTCATCTGGAAGCAGATGTAGACGAGTTCCGGGATGACGACGCCGTTGGAGAAGGTCGCCGCGTTCGAATTGGCGTCGACGCCCCTCAGGAAGGCCTTCGAGAAGCCGCCGACGAAATCGTTGAGGCCGCCGCCATTGGTGAAGGCGAGGCTGTAGCCGTAGATCACCCAGATCAGGCAGACGATACAGACGATGGCGAAGACCTGGGTGAGCACCGACAGCATGTTCTTGGTGCGCACCAGGCCGCCATAGAACAGCGCCAGGCCCGGGATCGACATCATTAGGACGAGGCAGGTGGCGACCAGCATCCACGACGTGTCGCCCTTGTTGGGGGTCGGGGCGGTGGCAGCCTGGGCCAAGGCCGGGTCGGCGAGCAGGCAGGACAAGCCGAGCCCCCCGAGAATCGCGGCAGTTGCGAGGCGGAATATCATCGATCGGCTCCGATCTGTTCTTGTGCTGGGGATGTCAGAGGGCGTCGGCGTCGGTTTCGCCGGTGCGGATGCGCAGCGCCTTCTCGAGCGGCATGATGAAGATCTTGCCGTCGCCGATCTGGCCGGTGCGGGCCGCTGCCGCGATCGCATCGCTGACGCGCAGCGCCAGATCGGTCGGAACCGCGACCTCGATCTTGATCTTGGGCAGGAAGCTGACCGCGTATTCGGCGCCGCGGTAGATTTCCGTGTGGCCCTTCTGACGGCCGTAACCTTTGACTTCCGTAACCGTCAGGCCCTGCACGCCGAGGGCGGTGAGCGCGTCGCGCACCTCCTCGAGCTTGAACGGCTTGATGATGGCCATCACAATTTTCATGAGGTTTGCCCCCGGTGTGAAAGCGGCGTCGACCGCGCCGAATAACCGGGAGAAAACAAGTGCCGTGCCAGAACGGCCGGTCCTTGGGCGGGATGATTAAATTTTTGCTTGCGCCTGCAAGACGGGCGCCGCCAGCGGCCCGGAAGGCGGCATGCCCGCCCGTCTATCGGGCAGTCTGCCCAAAATATGAGCAGGCCGGGCTATTTCACGGACTCGCCGTGCAGGGCGACATCGAGCCCGATGCGCTCCGACTCGTCGCTCACGCGCAGTGGCACGAACATCTCCGTGAGCTTGAGGATCGCGAAGGTGGCGACGCCGCACCACGCCACCGTCGCCGCGATGCCGAGAAGCTGGACCAGCACCTGCCTGGCATTGCCCTCGAGCAGTCCCGGCGACCCGCCCGGCAGGTCGCCCGTCGCCGAGATCGCGCCGACGGCGAACACGCCGGCGCAGAAGGTGCCCAGCACCCCGCCGACGCCGTGCACGCCGAACACGTCGAGGGAGTCGTCGTAGCCGAGCCGCGGTTTCAGACTGATGCAGGCCCAGCAGCAGATCGCTCCGGCCAGCGTCCCGATGACGAGGCCGTGCCAGGGCAGGACGAAGCCGGAGGCGGGCGTGATCGTGCCGAGCCCGGCGACGGCGCCCGAGATGACGCCGAGCACGGAGGGCTTGCCGCGGCTGGCCCATTCGATCGCCATCCAGGTCAGGGCGCCGGCGCAGGCGGCCAAGTGGGTGACGAGGATGGCGAGGCTGGCACGCGATCCGGCACCGAGGGCGGAGCCGCCGTTGAAGCCGAACCAGCCGACCCAGAGCAGGCCCGTGCCGATCACCGCCATCGTGAGATCGTAGGGCGCCAGGTTCTCCTCGCCATAACCATGCCGCTTGCCGAGGACGAGCGCCGCGACGAGACCGGCGATGCCGGCATTGATGTGCACCACCGTGCCGCCGGCAAAGTCGAGCATGCCGAGGGCGCCGAGGAAACCGCCGCCCCACACCCAATGGGCGATCGGCACGTAAACCAGGAACAGCCACAGCGAGATGAACAGCAGGAAGGCCGAGAAGCGCATGCGATCGGCCACCGAGCCGGAAATCAGCGCGCAGGTGATGATCGCAAATGTCATCTGGTAGATGGCGAACAGGCTTTCCGGGATCGTCTTCGCCAGGGGGCTGATCGCATCCATGCCCATCCCGGCCAGCAGGATACGGTTCACCGACCCGATCCATGCGCCATCGCCCGTGAATGCGAGGCTGTAGCCGGCGACCACCCAGAGGATTGAGATCAGGGCCGTTGCGGCGACGCTCTGCGCCATGGTGGCGAGCAGGTTCTTCTTGCGCACCATCCCGGCATAGAACAGGGCGAGGCCGGGAATGGTCATCATCAGCACGAGGGCTGTCGCCGAGATCATCCAGGCCGTATCGGCCGCATCGATCTTCGCGTCCTGCGCCAGCGCGGGCGTCGCCAAGAGCGCCAGCCCGCTCGCCACGATGACGCCCTGCCCCGCGATCCGCAATTGCGTCATGTGTCCTCCCCGGCAACGATCAACTTGATCGTCAGAGAGCGTCCGCGTCCGTTTCCCCGGTACGGATGCGCAGCGCCTGCTCGATGCCTGTCACGAAAACCTTTCCATCGCCGATCTGCCCGGTCCTGGCCGCGCCCATGATCGCCGCCACGACGGCATCCACCTGCTCGGTCGGCACGACGACCTCGACCTTCACCTTGGGCAGGAAGCTCACCACGTATTCGGCGCCCCGATAGATTTCGGTATGGCCCTTCTGGCGCCCGTAGCCTTTGACCTCAGTGATGGTGAGGCCCTGCACGCCGACCGCCGTGAGCGCGTCGCGGACCTCGTCGAGCTTGAACGGCTTGATGACCGCGGAAACCAGCTTCATCGCCCCGCCCCCAGCCTCATTCCGTCCGGCGCCTGCCCGCCCGTCGTCCGGCAGAGCCCAGGACATCGGCGGATTTGCCGGATCACGGCGAATTGACCACAGGATGCGCCGCGCCGCCGCCCGGTGTAAAGAGGCCGCGCCTGAAGACCCGGTGCAAAGGATGCACGCCGGAAGGCTGGTGAGCGCGGAACGTCAGTCCGCGCGGCGCTGCCTGATCAGGCCCTCTTGCGCGACGGACGCCACAAGAGCGCCGTCCCGCGAAAAGATCAGCCCGCGGGCGAAGCCGAGCGCACCGGAGGCGCTCGGGCTGTCCTGCGAATAGAGCAGCCACTCGTCGGCCCGGAACGCCCGGTGAATCCACAGGGCATGATCGAGGCTCGCCGCCTGGATCGAGCGCTCGAACACGGTGCGGCCGTGGGCAATCAGCGACGAGTCGAGCAGCGTCATGTCGGACGCATAGGCGAGCACGCACTGGTGGATGGCGGGATCGTCGGGTAGCCGGCCCGTGGCGCGGATCCAGACGTTGAATTTCGGCTCCATCGGCTGCCGCGCCAGGTAGCGGGTGAATTCCACCGGCCTGAGCTCGATCGGCCGCTCGCGCTCGAAATAGGCGCGCACCGGATCGGGCATCATAGGCAGGACGCCGGATCGGATCTCCTGCTCGTTCGGCAGGTCGTCCGGGCCCGGCACCGGCGGCATGGTGGCGGCATGCTCGAAGCCGCTCTCCGCAACGTGGAATGACGCCGACATCGAGAATATCGCCGCACCGTGCTGGACGGCGACGACCCGGCGTGTGGTGAAGCTCTTGCCGTCGCGGATGCGGTCGACCTCATAGATGATCGGCACCTTCGGGTCGCCCGGCAGCAGAAAATAAGCATGCAGCGAGTGCGGCGGCCGGGCCTGCGTGTCGACGGTGCGGCATGCGGCGACCAGCGCCTGGCCAATCACCTGACCTCCGAACACGCGCTGCCAGCCGACTTGCGGACTGCGGCCACGGAAAAGGTTGTGCTCGAGCTGCTCGAGATCGAGGATGGCAAGCAGGTCGTCGACGGCGCGCGACATGGCCAGGCTGTCCGGAACGTGCGGTTGAGCCGCGGAAAGGGGACGGCCTCAATTGCAGAGTTCGGCCCTGCACTCAAGCCGGGCTTGCCGGTGGCGCAAAAGCGCGCATAGCTGGAGACATGCAGAACAGCTCAAGCGCGCCGGTCGGACCGGCCTGGCGGATCGTCATCGCGGGCGGCGGCGTGGCCGGGCTGCCGCTGGCGCTGGCGCTGAAGCAGGCGCTCGGCGACGCGCTTGAGGTGACGGTCTGCGATCCGGCCCTGAACCGAGACCCGTCCGGCGACAAGCGCGCCTATGCCATCGCGGCGGGGGCCCGGCGCATGCTCGTGGCGCTCGGCATCTGGGAGGCGATCGCCGACCGGACGCAGCCGATCCTCGACATGGTGATCACCGACAGCCGGCTGCGCGACCCGGTCCGCCCGACCTTCCTGACCTTCGGCGGCGAGGTCGAGCCGGGCGAGCCTTTCGCGCACATGGTCGAGAGCGGCAGCCTCGTCACCGCGCTGGTCGACGCATGCCGCAGGCACGACGTCATGCTGCGGCCGGTCGGCGTGCGCACCTTCCGTGTCTCGGACGACGGCGTCGCCGTCCACCTCGATGACGAAACCATCCTCGACGCGGCGCTGCTGGTCGCGGCGGATGGCGGCCGTTCGCGTCTTCGCGAAGAGGCAGGCATCACCTGGATCGGCTGGTCCTATCCGCAATCCGGCATCGTCGCCACGGTGGCGCACGAACGGGATCACGAGGGTCGCGCCGTCGAGCATTTTCTACCGTCGGGTCCGTTTGCGATGCTGCCGCTGCCGCGCGGCGGCCCGTTCGGGCATCGCTCGTCGATCGTATGGACGGAGCTCAACGAGAACGTGCCGCATATGCTCGCGCTCGATTCCGAAGACCTCCTGGCGGAAGTCGAGCGGCGCTTCGGGCTGCAGCTCGGGCGCATCGCCATCGAGACGAAGCTGCAGGCATTTCCGCTGTCGTTCGGCATTGCCCGACGCTTCGCCGCCACGCGCCTCGCGCTCCTCGGCGATGCGGCGCATGTGATCCACCCGATCGCCGGGCAGGGCCTCAACCTCGGTCTCAAGGATGCAGCTGCGCTCGCGGAAGTTATCGCCGATGCGGTGCGGCTCGGCCTCGATCCGGGCAGCGACGACGTGATCGGCCGTTACGAGCAGGCCCGTCGCTTCGACACCGTGTCGATGGGCGCCGTCACTGACGGGCTGAACCGGCTATTCTCCAACGACCTCTTGCCGCTGCGGCTGATCCGGGATCTCGGCCTTGGCCTCGTCGACCGCATGCCGCAGCTTAAGCGGCTGTTCGTCCGCCAGGCCGCCGGGCTCGCCGAGGCGGGGCCGCGCCTGATGCGCGGCGAGGCGCTTTAGCTCATCAACTCTTGCGGACCTTCGCTCGCTCGATGCCATCGCGGATCAGGGTGTGGGCGTCCTCGGGGCCGCCCCAGCGCACGATCCGCACCCATTTGCCCGGTTCGAGATCCTTGTAGTGTTGGAAGAAGTGCTCGATCTGCCGGATCGTGATCTCGGGCAGGTCCGTGTAGCTCGCGATGCGGTCGTACCGCTGCGTAAGATGGCGTGACGGCACGGCGATGATCTTCTCATCTTCGCCGGCATTGTCCTCCATGACGAGCACGCCGACCGGGCGCACGCTCATCACGGCGCCCGGCACGATTGCCCGCGTATTGGCGACAAGCACGTCGCAGGGATCACCGTCGCCGGACAGCGTGTGCGGGATGAAGCCGTAATTTCCGGGGTAGCGCATGGCCGTATAAAGGAAGCGGTCGACCACGAGCGTGCCCGCGTCCTTGTCGAGTTCGTATTTGATCGGCTCGCCGCCGATCGGCACCTCGATGATGACATTGACATCCCGCGGCGGGTCCCTGCCGATCGTGATCGCATCGATGCGCATGCAAAACCTCCGCAACGCCGGGTGAAGGCCGCGCGAGCATAAAGCATGATCCGGCGAGGTGCATACACTTCGCCGGAAACGATCATGCGGCGCGAGGAGCAGCAGAGCGGGAATCGCTTGCTCTGAAGCGAGTCCGCTCAGGCCGCCATTCACGCGACCGGCACGACGGCGGGAGAACGACAGCCGACTCCACGTAAGCGGATCCGGCTGTGCGGGAAACCTGCCGGATCGTCGGGTCGCCGGGGCGGCAACAGTCAGCGGAAAAGGTAGGCGACTTTCGACAGCTGGGCGCCGCCGATGCGTTCGGTCGTCTCCGCGATCAACTTGCCGCCGAGGCGCTGGTAGAAGGCGCAGGCGCGCTGGTTGTCGGACAGCGCCCACACCATGACGCGCTTGATCTCGCGGTCGCTGAGATCGTTGCGGACGGCCTTGAACATGCGCGTGCCGAAGCCAAGGCCCTGGTATTCGGGCGCGAGATACAGCTCGTCAACCTCGCCGTCCGCCGGCAGCGAGCGATCGCGGCAGCGGCCATACGACACATAACCGGCGATCGTCTCGCCGACGTCGAGCACAACCAGGGGTCGCCCGCGGCCAATGGTCGAAAGCCACCAGCGCGGCCCTCGGCGCGCCATCATGCGCTCCAGAGCGAGGGCGGGAATGATGCCCTGGTAAGCCTCCCGCCAGGCGGCGTCGAACACGCCCGACAACGCGGCGGCGTCTTCCGATTTGGCGCGGCGGATGCTGATAACCAGTTCTTTCATGGCGGCGGACCTAGACAGGCTTCTCGGCCGGGAGAAGCGGGCATAAGCGTAGCTTTACCTCTTTCTCCACAACCCGGTGTGCGGCAGCGCTCGGGAAGTGACAAGAAACGCCGGACCGGCTGCTGCGTGGCGTCAGCCCGCTTTCGCTGCTCTGGGCACCGACTCGGTGCAGGCGCATGGTTCTCATCTCCCCCGCCAACGATCCGGCCTTAAAGTTAACGAAGTGTAAAGGGCCGTTCGAATCCTATGTGCCATGCGCCCGATTCAGTGCCTTATGACGGGCGGTTGTCCTGAACGCCCCATCTTGCTAGGCAGCGCACCCTATGCCGGCCGACACGCGGAAAGCCCGTTCCCTTGCTTAATCGTTTTCGATCCGTAGAGACCCGCCTGGCGCGGCGCAGCGCCCGCATTGCGCGCTGGGGCAGGCCGATCGACGGTGTCGGCCACCGCCTGCAGGCCTGGGCGAACATGATTCTCGCCGATCACGGGGTTTTCCGGCTGGCCTATCTGAATCGCCACCGGGTCACGCCCAAGCTGTGGCGCTCGGCGCAGCCGGCACCGCACCAGATCGCCTGGTTCGCCTCCCAGGGCGTGCGCACGATCATCAACCTGCGCGGCGGGCGCGAGCATGGCGCCTGGCCCCTTCAGAAGGAGGCCTGCGAGCGGCACGGGATCAAGATGGTTGACTTCGTGGTGCGCTCCCGGGAGGCACCCCATCGCGAGACCCTGCTGGCTGCCCGCGACCTGTTCGACCGGCTGGACTATCCCGTCCTCGTGCACTGCAAGTCGGGCGCCGACCGCGCCGGTTTTTTTGCCGCGCTTTACCTTTTGCACGAGGGCCGTCCGGCAAGCGATGCCATCGAGCAGCTATCGCTGCGCTACGGCCATTTCCGCTTCGCCAAGACGGGCATTCTCGACGCGGTCCTCGACCGCTACCGTGTCGAGGGCGAGGCCAAGGGGATACCATTCTTCGAATGGGCCGAGCACCATTATGACCGCGATGCGGTGGTGCAGGATTTCAAGACGCGCTTCTGGTCGGATTTCCTCGTCGATCGCGTCATGCACCGCGAATAGCGGCGACGCGTTCCGGTGTGTCGTGCACGACCTGAAGGCGCTGCAGGCGCGCATAGGCGCCACCCTTCGCCATCAGCGACTCATGGGTTCCCGTCTCGATGACGCGACCGCCATCCATCACGGCGATGAGGTCGGCGGCGCGGACGGTTGAAAGACGGTGCGCAATGACCAGCGTCGTACGGTCGCGCATCAGGGTCGCAAGCGCCTGCTGCACCAGTTGCTCCGACTCGGCATCGAGCGCACTCGTCGCTTCGTCGAGAAGCAGAATGGGTGCGTTCTTGAGGAACGCCCTCGCCAGCGACACGCGCTGACGCTCGCCGCCGGACAGGCGGGTACCGCCCGGTCCAACCCGGGTGTCATAACCTTCCGGCAGCTTCATGATGAAGTCATGCGCGGCGGCTGCGGTGGCCGCGGCGATGATCTCATCCGCGCTCGCGCTCTGGCGCCCGAACGCGATATTCGCCCGGATGGTGTCGTCGAACAGCACCACCTCCTGGCTGACCACGGCGATGTTGCGGCGCAGGCTCTCGAGCGTGACCTCGCGCACGTCCTGGCCGTCGATCATTACCGCGCCGCCGGTCACGTCATAGAGGCGCGGGACGAGGGACAACAGCGTCGATTTACCCGAACCGGAGCGCCCGACCAGCGCCGTGGCACGGCCGCCCTGCGCGACGAGGTCGACGCCCTCGAGCGCGGCGGCGTCCCCGCGGTAACGGAACTGCACGCCGCTGAAGCGGATCTCACCGCTGGCGACCGACAGCGCCGGCGCACCCGGTCGTGAGACGATGGCAGGCGCATCGTCGAGAACGGCGAAATACCGGTTCAACGCAGCGACCGCTTCCTGCACGATGGCATTGAGGTTGCCGAGCGCCCTGACCGGCTGCGCGGCCAGCATCAGCGCCGTCACGAAGCCGGTGAAATCCCCGATCGTGCTATGCCCCTCGATGACGCGCCATCCGATCAGGAACAGCACGCCCGCGACCGCAAGGCCTCCGCCCGCCTCAAGCATCGGATCGAGGCGGCCGCGTGCATTCGCGGCCTTCATCTTAAGCCGGCGCACCTCGTCGAACGCGCCCGCTGCCCGGCCTTTGAGGTAGGTCTCGAGGCTGTAGGTCTTGGCGACGCGTGCGCCGGCGAGACTTTCCGAGACCAGGCTCGCCATGCTGCCGATCTGCTCCTGGGTCGAGCTCGCGACGCGCCTGAGCTTGTGGCCGACCCGCACGATCGGGCGTGCGACAAGGGGCGCAACGATCGCCGCGACCAGGGTCAGCACCGGGTCGATCCAGAGCATCGCCACCACTAGCGCGGCAATCGTCGCCGTTTCGCGCAGCAAGATCGTCGACAGCCGTGTCAAGGCTTCGCGGATGAAGCCGAAATCAGTCGTGAATCGCTGGGTCAGAGCGGCCGGGCTCTCGCGCCCGAGCTGCGTCAGATCGGACTCGATCAGATGCGCATAGAGCGCCGTCTGCATGTCGGCCTCGATGCGCGTCACCACGCGATTCGTGAGATAGGTGAGGCCGTAAAGGGCGAAGCCCTTGATCAGGGTGACGGCTATCACGAAGAGCGGCGCCACCATGATGAGGCTCGCGTCGCGGGCCGTGAAAGCCTCGAAGGCGATCTTGATCAGCACCGGATAAAGCCCGGTGGCGCCGGCTACGACGGCGGTGACGGCCAGGATCGCCAGCAATGTCGGCGCGTGCGGGCGCATCCAGTCGCGCCACAGGCGCCGCACCAGCCCCACCGTATCGCCCTGCCAAAGGTCCATTCGTCCGGCCATTGCCCCGCTTTCACCCGGTGCCGGCCTCCAAGCCGCCCTGCCGCGCTAGCATGCGCCCGGTCGCACCGCAACGCATGGCCTCGGGCGGTACGCGGGGCTCCCTTGTGGGCAGGGGCATCCCCGCCCCTTCCCTTGACCGTCCCGGGCGGGCAAAAGGAGCCGGGCGGCGGGCGGGTGCCGTTTGCCGACGAATCAGGCGTGGAGGATGCATGAAGATCGCGTTGATCGGGACCCGCTGGTTCGGCGCACAGATGCTGCGTCTGCTGAAGGAACGCGGCCACGAGATATTCGTGATCGCCACGAACGGCCAGGACCAGCTCGCCACGGCGGCTGAAGCCGCCGGCGTCCACCTCGTCGTGCTCGACAACCCGCGCCGCCTCGGGGCGGAATACCTTCCGGCCGAAGTCGACGTGATCGTTGCCGCGCACTCGCACGCCTTCATCACGGGTGAGGCGCGCGCCCGGGCCAAGAAGGGGGCGATCGGTTATCATCCTTCGCTACTGCCCCGCCATCGCGGCATCGCCGCTGTCGAATGGACCATCAAGAGCGGCGATGCCATCGCCGGCGGCAGCGTGTACCATCTGAGCAACAGCATCGACGCGGGCCTGATCGCCGCGCAGGACTGGTGCTTCGTGTATCCGGACGACGACGCCAACAGCCTCTGGCGGCGCGCGCTTGCTCCCATGGGCCTGCGGCTTCTGATGGACGTGGTCGAGCAGATCGACCGGCGCGGCTTCGCCGAGGCGCACGAGCAGGACCGCAAGGCCGTCACCTATGCGCCGGCCGTGAAGGAACCGGCGGGCGTTTGACGCGGGATTCGGCAAAAACGCAGTCGGACGTGGTTCCGCCTCGGACCGGCTTGCCATCTCCCGGCGCGCTCGCTAAGCGCCTGCGCGCAGGACCTGTCCACTGATGCGCGCTCTTCAACTGTTTGGCGATCGGGATCTGCGGATCACCGACATCGATTCTCTGCCAGCGCCGGCCGCCGGCGAGGTGCGCATCCGCGTACGCGCCGTCGGTTTGAACCATATCGACGTGTGGGGCTTTCGCGGCATGGCCTTCGCCAAGCGCAAGCTGCCGCTGGTCGTCGGTGCGGAGGCGTCGGGCGAGGTCGCCGCCACGGGCGAAGGCGTGAGCGGCCTGCGCACCGGCCAGAAGGTGGTGATGTACGGCGCCCAGACCTGCGGACAATGCCGCGCCTGTCGCGACGGGCGTGACAATTTGTGCGAGAACGTCGCCGGCATCATGGGCTTTCACCTGGACGGCTTCGCGCGCGAGTTCGTCACCATGCCGGCCCGCCTTGTCATTCCGGTGCCCGACGGTGTCAGCTTCGAGGAAGCCGCCTGCGCGCCGATCGCGTTCGGCACCGTGCAGCACATGTTGTTCGACAACGCCCGCCTCGAGCCCGGCGAGACTGTGCTCGTCCACGCCGGCGGGTCGGGCATCGGCACCGCCGCCATCAGGATGGCCAAGGCGATCGGCTGCACGGTGATCACGACGGTCGGCGACGACGACAAAGGGGCCAAGGCCAAGGCCCTCGGCGCCGACCACGTCATCAATTACCGCACCGAGCGCTTCGAGGGTGAGGTGCGCAAGCTGACGAAGCGCAAGGGCGTCGACGTCGTCTTCGAGCATGTCGGCGCCGAGACGTGGAACGGCAGCCTCCTGTCTCTCAAGCGCGGCGGACGCCTCGTCACGTGCGGCTCGACCTCGGGCGTCTCGGCCAACATGAACCTGATGCAGTTGTTCCAGCAGCAGTACCGCATCTTCGGGTCTTTCGGCTGCTCGATGCGCAACATCGCCGAATCGCTCGCCAAGATGGCCGCCGGCCTGACGCCGGTCATCGACACGGTTTTTCCGCTCGACGAATTCGAGAAGGGGCTCGAGCGGCTGGAGAGCCGCAAAGTTTTCGGCAAGATTATTGTGACGTTGTAGCGCATTGCGCTGCGCGGGCACTTGACAAAGCGCCCCGGCGCGGAAACAGCCGGCGAGATGGCGGTATCGCCATAAGGCCGAATTCGTGTTCCATCAAAGCTCGACAATTCGACGGCTGGCTTCGCGCATAGCCGAAGCGGCGATGATCGGCGTCGTGCGCGCCGTATTTGCCTTTGCGCGCGCGCTCGGCCCGGAGCGGTCCGCCAATGTCGGCGCGGCCATGACCAGAACTTTCGGTCCGCTTCTGCCGCAGCACCGCACGGCCCTCGCCAACGTGCGCGCCGCCTTTCCCGGCAAGAGCGAGGCGGAGGTCCGGGCGATCGTCAGGGGCGCGTGGGACAATCTCGGCCGCGTCGGCGCCGAATATGCGCATCTCGGCGAGCTGTTCGACTATGACGAGCAAAACCCGACTGTCGGGCGTACTGAAGTCGAAGGGATCGAACAGTTCCTGGCCCTGCGCGACGACGGACGGCCCGGGATCATCTTTTCGGCACATCTTGCCAACTGGGAGCTGCCGGCGATCTGCGCGGCGCGCTACGGGCTCGACGCGACCGCGGTGTTTCGCGCCCCCAACGATGCTGCCGTCGCGCATGTCGTGCACGAGGTGCGCAGCCAGACCATGGGCGGTCTGGAGGCGGCACGGCAGGGCGCCGCCTTCGCCATGCAGGGTGTGCTCGAGCGCGGCGGCCACCTCGGCATGCTGATCGACCAGCATTTCACGCGCGGCGTCATCGTCGAATTTCTCGGGCGGCCGGCGCTGGTCAACCCGATCCTCGGCAAGTTCGCGCGCCAGTACGATTGCCCGGTCCACGGGGTGCGCGTGATCCGCTTGCCCAACCACCGCTTCAAGCTCGAATTGACCCCGGCGCTCGACCTGCCGCGCGATCCCGACGGCCGTATCGACGTTCAGGGTGCGATGCAGGCCATGACGCAGGTTGTCGAGCGATGGGTGCTCGAGCATCCCGAGCAATGGCTGTGGATGCATCGCCGTTGGCGGGTGGGGTCACGCCGGCCTCAAGCCAAAGTGACTTCTCTGTGATGCCTCTTTAGTGTTCATTAGCCCGCGATGACGCTCCGTTCAGCCTGCCTCCTCGGCGCCCTCATGCTGATGGGCTGTGCCGGCCAGCCCGCTGTGGCAGAGGGGCCGAAGGCGGTCATCGAGCTGTTTACGAGCCAGGGATGCTCATCCTGCCCGCCCGCCGATCAGCTGATCGCCGAGCTCGCCCGCCGGCCTGACGTGGTCGCTCTGAGCCTGCCGGTCGACTACTGGGATTATCTCGGCTGGAAGGATACGCTCGCCCAGCCGGCTTTCTCGGCGCGGCAGCGCGCCTATGCCAGCGGGCGCGGCGACAAGCAGGTTTACACGCCGCAAGTGATCATCAACGGTTTGAAGCCGGTCGTCGGCTCCGACCGCGCAAAGATCGAAAATGTGATCGCTCGACAAAGCGACTCGGGCGGCCTGCCGATCCCGGTAAGCGTGAGCGAAATCAACGGCGCCGCCGCCGTCGAGGTTGGACCGGCCGCCGGAGAAATGTCCGCAGCCGAGGTCTGGCTGGTCCCGCTGACCAAGGTGCGCGAGGTCGCCATCGGCCGCGGTGAGAATAAGGGGCGCACCATCATCTACGCCAACGTCGTGCGCAACATGGTGAAGCTCGGCGATTGGTCAGGGCAGCAGGCACGCTTCGACGTGCCGTTGACGATGGTGCGGTCTGGCGATGCGGACGGCTATGTGGTGTTGCTGCAGGCCAGCGACGACGCCAGGCCCGGCATCATCCTTGGCGCCGCCAAAGGTCCGGGCCTTCACGATTGAGCATCCGGCGGCGCACGTCGACGGAAGCGTCGCGCGCCCGCTCATGACACTCGCTATCAAGTCAGGATCACCTTGTTCGACAACTCGTCCGTGTCGCCCGGGCGCGGCGGCGCATGCTCGGCGAGCACGGCTCCGACCCGCCGCACGGCCGCGGCGAGCCCGTCCGCGATGCGCCCGCTGCCGATCGCCCCGATCAGCTCCGCGAGGATCTCGCGCCAGACCTGCTCGTCGACCCGCTCCGCGATACCGACATCGGCGAGCACGTCGGCATAATGCTCGGCCAGCGCGACATAGATCAGGACGCCCGTACGCTCGCGCGTGCGCGCCACGCCGCGCGTGCGGAACGCCTGCCCCGCCGCCTCCCGGCAACGGGCGCGTCTGATGAAGGCCGGCACCCAGGTGGAGCGGCGCTCGAGCCAGGTCGAAACGAGCAGCAGTGTCAGCGCGACGGCGAGCTGGATCGTGAAGATGCGGGCCGCGCTGAGCTCGGTCAGCCAGATCAGCGGCCAGGGCGTCGCGAGGCTGCCCAGCAGAGCGTAGAGGAGGGGCACTGAACGATAGGTGCTCGCCCGCGCCGCGACCACGACCACGATCTCGCCGGCCGTCCGGCTTTCGGCATCGCGGACCGCCGCGGCGACGCGTTCCTGTTCCTCGCCGGTCAACATCTACCAGCTCCCCGATGCGCCGCCGCCGCCGGACGACCCGCCGCCGCCGGAAAATCCCCCTCCCCCGCTCCAGCCGCCGCCGCCGGACCAGCCCCCGCCCCAGCCGCCGCCGCTACCAACCGTGATCCAATTGCCGCGACGCGTGCGATGCGCG
>DATBIR010000144.1:0-2915 GCA_036556825.1 Beijerinckiaceae bacterium | reverse complement strand
GGCACGCTCTGGGTCTCAACTATGGCCGCCGCATATGTGTCGAGCCTGACCTGGCCGAACTGTGTGGGGCACACCTGCGAGGCTCCGCTCGTCTCAGCACCGCTCACCGCGTCACTGCCGGCCTGCCACTTCGTTCCCTTCCTCGCCTGGGAGGCCATCCCCGCCGTCAATGGTGCGACGGTGCGGCAGCCGTCGCCTTAGAGGCAACCCGCCTGCGGCGGGTCCTCCACTGCGTTGCGGCCCTGCGCGACGCAAGCGTCGCTTGGGTGCCACTGGCGGCCGGCTGCCGCGAAGGGGCGCACGACGGCGGGGAAATGGGTCTCCGCCGGATAGCGAAGGAGTGAGCACATGGCTACCATCGGAACCGTGACCAAGCACGACTATAGCGCGACAATCTGGATGAGAACGGCGCGTCAATCAGGATGAGACGAGGCGGCCGAGCGGGTTGATGATTGACGCCGGCCGTGCGTTTGGCAAGGACTTTGATTGACGGCGCGCGTCAATCAGTGTTCGGACTTCTCGGTTTTCTTGATTGTCGCGTGCGTCGCTGGCCGGCCACGACCGCGCTTTCGATCGAGGGCTTCGCGTCGCCGGTAGCTCTCGACGTTCATCTCCAGGATGGTGGCGTGATGCACGAGGCGATCGATGGCCGCCAGCGTCATGGCCTGATCGGGGAAGATCTTGCCCCATTCTCCAAACGGCTGGTTGGCCGTGATCAGCATGGAGCGCCGCTCGTAGCGCGCGGCGATCAACTCAAACAGCACGCTGGTCTCGGCCTGATCCTTGGTGACGTAGGCGATGTCGTCGAGGATGAGCAGATCGTAGCGGTCGAGCTTGGCGATGGCGCTTTCCAACGCCAGCTCGCGCCGTGCGACCTGGAGCCTTTGCACCAGATCGGTGGTGCGGGCGAACATCACGCGCCAGCCGTTCTCGATCAGTGCGAGGCCGAGCGCCGCCGCCAGATGGCTCTTGCCGCCGCCCGGTGGGCCAAAGAGCAGGATGTTGGCGCCCTTGCCCAGCCAAGCGTCGCCGGACGCGAGTGCTGCCACCTGGGCTTTGGAGACCATCGGCACGCTGTCGAAGTCGAAGGTCGCGAGCGTCTTGCCTGCAGGCAGCCGGGCCTCCGCCAAGTGCCGCTCCATCCGCCGACGGCCACGGTCGGCCATCTCATGCTCGGCGAGAGCCGCAAGGAAGCGGGCAGCCGGCCAGCCCTCCTTGTCGGATTGCTCGGCGAGCTTGGCCCAGATTAGCTTGACGCCCGGCAGGCGCAGCTCCCTAAGCAGCAGCTCGACGCGCGCGGCGTCGTGCTTCGCGCGCGTCTCCGATACGATCGTGTTGGTCGTCGTCATGCCACGACCTCCAGATTGGAGGTTGGCTCGACGGCGCAGATCGTCGCCAGTTCATCGTAGGTATTGAGGGGCACCAGATCCACCAAGACCCGCGGGATGGATCCCGGTGCTGGCCCGAACCGCTCGCGCAGGGCCGCCAGATCCGGCAATCGGCCCTCCTCGAGGTCGGCGTCGATGACCTGCGCCAACTCCGCCTCGCAGCTCCGGTCGTGCGCCAGCGCCAAGAGCTCGACCGTCACCTTGCACGCCCGCTTGTCACCGGCCTCGGCGCACAACGCCTCGAAGGCTCGGGCATAGGCCGGTCGCGGGAACAGCTGGTCGCGGTAGACCAGATTGAGCAGCGCCATCGGCTTCTTGCGCAGTGCGTGGATGACGTGCCGGTAATCGACGACATGTCCGCCCTTGCACTCGGAGACCATCCGCCCCCGCCGCAGGGTCATCATCGGCGTCGAGCCGAGGAAGCAGTCGAGGCGGTCATCGTAGAGGTGCACACGCAGGCGATGGCCGATGAGGCGCGAGGGAGCCGTGTAGAACACCCGACGCAGGGTGAAGCCGCCGCTCGATGTCACCGTGACGATCTTCTCCTCGTAGTCGGCCGTCCGCCGCTTGGGCAGCGATGCGAGATGGGGCCGCTCCAGCTCGATCCGCTTTCGGTTGTTGGCATTCTGCCGGCCGATGACCTCGTCGACGAAGCGGCGGTAGGCATCGAGGTCGTCGAAGTCCCGGCTGCCGCGCAGCAGCAGCGCATCCTCCAGCGCCTTCTTGAGATGGCCGTGCGGGCTCTCGATCGATCCGTTCTCGTGCGCGACGCCGGGGTTGTTGCGCGACGGCGTCATATCGTAGTGGCGCATGAGCCCCTGGTAGCGCTGCGTCAGGTCCTCCTGGGCTTCGCGATCGAGGTTGCGGAACGCCGCCGACAGACTGTCGCTGCGGTGCTCCAGCGGCACGCCGCCGAGCGCCCACAGGGCATTCTGCAAGCCCTCGGCCAGCGCCGTGAAGCTCTCGCCGCCAAGCACGACGTGGGCATGCGCAAAGCCCGAGAAGGCGAGGCGGAAGTGATACAGGCGATGCTCCAGCAGGACGCCGGCGATCATCACGCCGAGCACCTTCGTGTCGGTGAAGTCGGACAGGCCGAGACGGCCAGGTGGGTGCTCCTGTCGGAACACGACATCCTGCTCCGGTCCGGCGAGCGCCCGCCACGCCCGCATGCGACGCTCCAGCGTGCGCCGGATGCCAGGGCCGATCTCGGGATGGCGACGCCGGATCTCCGCAAGGACGGCAATGGCGCGCAGGCGTGGGGCCGCCTTCAGGATCGGCACGATCTCGGCGTCCCATACGTCGGCGAGCGGATCGGGCCGCCGTCGTCCGCGCGGAGCCTTCTTCTGCGAGGGCAGGCGCGGATCAGCCTCGATCCGGTAGCCGGTCGCTGGCGAGAAACCCGCCTTGGCGGCGGCGACGGTGACAGTGGTGGCGTGGGTTGGTCGGGAACTCATGTACAGCCTCATCTGATGGTCGGTGATGTGGAGGCCGGGCAAATGCTGATCCCTCGAAGTTGAGACGAATCAG
>DATBIR010000143.1:0-8723 GCA_036556825.1 Beijerinckiaceae bacterium | reverse complement strand
AGCATGGAATAGACTAGCCTCGGGTGTCGGCCATCGTCGTCCCGCGCTAAGACACGCCGGGCCAGTGCTATGACTGAGACCCAATACGAGAATAGCGCCTCGTTTAGCTAACCACGTCCGCTGCCACGCGTTCCCCCTCATCGCATCGGCGCGGCAAGCATATAGGATGCCGTCGTAGCTAACCTGCGGGCTGTGGGCTCCGACTGATCGTGTCTGGTGTCTCCGCTTGTGGCACATGCCGGCTGGACCTCAGCGAGCGCGACGGGCGGAATAGATCGGGCGGAACGATGCCCACCGAACGGCAGCTTTCCACGGTTTCATCTCGGAAGCGGTCATTCCGCTTTCGGCACTGTCGGCCGGTGCCGCGGGTCAGGCTGGCATGGAGTGCATGGGCATCGGGATCAGCTTGGCGAGCTTGCGGAGGTTCTGGGCTGCGGCGGCGAGATGGAACTCGTCACGGGCGCCATTCGGCCCGCGTAATCGTAGCCGGTCGAGCCGGAGGATGCGTTTCAGGTGCGCGAACAGCATCTCGACCTTCTTGCGCTCACGGCGTGAGACCAGCCACTCGTCCTCCTCGGCGATGGCGCGGGCGAGGTTACGTGCGCCCTCGTGCACCGACCGCGTCACCTTGCGCGCGTCCACACCGGGGCAGCATCGCGGCTTCAGCGTGCAGGCGTCCCAGTCGAGCTTGCTGGCTCGATAGCGGAAGAAGCCGTCGGCATGCGGCGCGTCGGGGTCTCGACCGCCGTAGCGTCGACAGCGCTTCAGCACCTTGCCCGCCGGGCAGGTGTAATGGTCCTTGTCGAGGTCATAGGCGAAGTCCGCCCGCTCGAAGGCGCCGTCACGGCGGGCAGACTTGTCGAAGTCCGGAATGTGGGGGTGGATGTCGCGCTCGTGAACCAGCCAGGCGAGCATCTCCGCCGAGCCGTAGCCCGTGTCGGCAATGAGCTTGCGCGGCCAGAGGCCGAGATCGTCGTGGGCGCGCTCGATCATCCGCTTAGCCGCGGTCAGCTCGGCGTGGCGCACTGCGGTGCTCGCTTCCACGTCGGACGATCACGGCGTTCGCCACGTCGATGAGGTAGTTGGTGGCGTAGCAGAACTGCGCCTGTCCACCATGCGCCGATGTATAGCGCGCGGCGGGGTCGGTCGGCGACATGCGCGAGGGCACGACGCTTGTTGCGGCGCCGAAGGCCGCGTCGTCGAGGACGGCGAAGTACTCGTCGATAGCCCGGCTCGCCAAGCCAGGCGGCAGGCCCTGCTCGCCGGGATGGAAGCGCTGCCGGTTCGCCTCGGCACGGATCAGGCTGGCGTCCACGGCAAAGCCGTCTCCGCCGACCAGGCCCTCGTCGATGCAGCGCTTCACCGTTGTCTCGAACAGCCGGCGCAGCAGGTCGCTGTCGCGGAAGCGACCGTGCCGGTTCTTGGAGAAGGTGGAGTGATCGGGCACGCCACCCTCAAGCCCGAGCCCGCAGAACCACCGGTATGCGAGGTTCAGATGCACCTCCTCGCACAGCCGCCGCTCCGAACGGATGCCGAAGCAATAGCCGACCAACAGCATGCGGATGATCAGCTCGGGATCGATCGAGGGCCGGCCTGTATCACTGTAGAAGGGCCGCAACTGCTCGCGCAGACCCGACAGATCTACGAACCGGTCAATCGAGCGCAGTAGGTGATCGACTGGCACGTGCCGTTCAAGGCTGAAGCCGTAGAACAAAGTCTCCTGCGCCGCTATCCGCTTGCCCATCATCAGCCCGTCTCCCCACCCAGGGGATGCTGAATCAGGACTTCACCACATCTTCAAGGCCGACTTTTTCAACGGCATCGGCCAAGAGCGCCCATTCCGCTTGGCGCCCCTTCCCGACGTTCGCCTCACCGCCACCCGATTCCGAAAAGCCGACATTCGTTCAAGTCGCCCGGATGCGGATGAGCGACGACCAGATCGGTCTCGTGGTCAAGTGGCTGACCTCCCAGCGTCCTGCCACCACGCCCCCTGGGCCGCTACAAGCGCGCAAAATATCCCGCAACCACCGACACGCTTGGCAAGCTCATTGATCACCGCGATCATATTTAGCCAATATGGCACCACGGCCCGATCGAGCACTGCCACTCCCGAGGTAACCAGTCCGACAATTCGCACCCGAAGCCAGGCGTAGCTCCCAGTTCCAGCGGTAGGCGCTGCCGTCTTCGGCACGCGCGGGCTCGTCGACATAGCGGCCCTGCTCCGGCACGGCGATGCGGTCGAAGTCGCGGGCAAGCTGATGCAGGGCCGCCCGCATCTCGGCGCCGCGCATGGCGGGGCCGTGGCCGGTGACCGCCAGCTCCGGCTCGCGGCGCGCCAGAGCCCTCACCGAGTCGCGCGCCGCCTCCCAGTCGATGGTGAAATATGCGGTGGGCCGTGGACTTCTGGCTTTTCCCGGGCGACCGCATAGGCCGATTCCTGGCGCGTCGTGATAAAGGCGTCGCCGGCGATGATCGTGCGGTCGGATTCGCGCCACAGGGAAATATGCCCGGGCGCGTGGCCCGGCGTGTGGATCCAGCGCCAGCCCGGAATGGGCGGCACCGTGCCGTCGGCCGGAAGCGTCTGCAGCCAGCGGCCGACGTCAACGGGGCCGCGCGGGAAGAGCGGCGACGACCGGGCGACGAGACCACCGCCGACGCTCGGATCCGGCGGCGGATAGGCTGCCGTGCCGTCGAGATAGGGCCGCTCGAGCGCGTGCGCATAGATTAGCACCTGCCACTCCTCTGCCAGGTCCTCGAGCACGCCGACATGATCGAAATGCCCGTGCGTCATGACGATCGCGGCCGGACGGCCGCTGCCGCCGAAACGCTCTTTGGCGGCGCCGGCGATCAGCCGCATGGTGCCGAAGATGCCGGCGTCGATCAGCACCCAGTTGCCGTCGCCAGCGCCTGGCATGCCCCAGAACACCACGTTGACGATGGCGAGCCGCCGCTAGGCAAGGTCGGGCGCGACCTGGCGCGTGCTGTCGTCGCGGGCCGCGTCGGCGACGGGGTCGTCGGCGCGTGCATTGTGATCGACCGGAGTCTGTCGGGGGGGACATGTGTGGCTCCGCGTGTGCAACGTGCAAGGCGTCGCCGCCGCAGGGCGGCGGCGACGCCTCAACCACCGCCCGCGCCAAAAAAGTTCGCCCTAGGCATTGCGCGCGGCCGTCAACAAGTGCCGCACGAGAGCTCGACGGCATTGCGAGAGGCCGGACATGCGCCAAGCGTGGCCGTGCAAGGCGGCTGCGCACCGGCTCCACGCCAAGCTCCGTGCGCCGCGACACCGAATCATTCGCCGGTCCCATCCATGATCGATCACTACCAACAACAGCAGCTTTCGTGCTGCGCTATCAATTCGCGGGGAACTGGAGAGGGATATGCCGATCACGTCGCTGTGGCCGTTGATATCGGGCTCGATCTCGTCAGCTGTGGCCGTTGCATCGCGAACAATTTGAGCGGCGAAAACGGCCGCGTTTCGCTTTTCGGCAGCAACGGCAACTACTAAAGGGTCGGCGCCAACGGCAACGACATGTTCCGCCACCCTGGCAACAATACCAATGACGATGCTTTGTGTTCGGCGGCGACGTCAACACTACATTACGGGCACCCTCGATAAAAGACGGGCTGAGGAGCTCGGCAACGTCACTCCGCCCAGCGATACCGGCGGGTCGACACTCGGGATGCGTGTCCTCGAGACCTTTGCATTCCGATCAGCGACTGAAACAGCGTCTCCTCCGGGCTAACCAAGTCGGCGAAGATCTCGTGGTTGCGGGTTTGGCCATAGATGTCGAAAGTCTCTGCGGCCTGAGCTTCTTGAGATTTCTATCCCAGCGTGAGGGGCTGGATACAGCGGCGTTGGAGCGCCGGTTTGCCTCAACCTGCCGACCTGCTCGTTGAAATGCTGCGCCTCGCGTTCGCCCGCTTCGGCGGCGCAGCAAGTCTTGTCGACGCCGAGGATTGCCGGTTCAGCGCCGCAAATGACAATGAGCCGTTACTTCTTTGCGCTGTTCGCACTTGAATGGCACCAGACGCCGCCGTGTCGAGAAAGGCGAGAGACGACTCTACGGCCGTGGCTCCCGCGGCGGCTGGGCCGTCGGCGCTGGCACCGGCGTCCGCGCCGGCGTCGGCGGGGCCTGCACGGCCGGCGGCAACACCACCACCTGCGGCGGCTGCCTGGCGGCGCTGATCGCGTCGGTGATCGCCCCCTTCATATCGCGCATGCCCTGCATCAGCGTGCCGGGCAGCTCGCTGACCTGCCGTTCCAGCGTCGCCAGCCGTTCCGCGTAGCGCTCATCGATGCGACCGATGCCGCGCTCGGCGCGGTCGATCTGCAGCATCACGGCGAAGCTGCTCAGCGTGATCAGCGCGGCGACTCCCAGAAACGTGCCGGCAAGCGTGACCAGCGTGCCAGCGCCAAGGCGCACCGGCATTGCGCGCGGGGTGTCGGCGTTCTTGACCTCGAGCGCCTTGACGCGCTCCTCGATCAGCGAGAGCAGGATCGACAGCCGCGCCTCGATCGCCTCCTCGCGCACCTTGCCGGCGCCGTTTGCCACAGCGCCGTTGGCGGCCGCCACCTCCTTGCTCGACGACACCGTGCCGAGCCCTTCGGCGAGCGGCGGAATCTTGCTGAAATCCTGGATCGGGTCAGGCACGGATCTTCCCCCCTGTGGTGGCGGTCGCCATCACGCCGCGCATGAACAGCCGGAACTCGTTCTGCGCCTCGATCAGCTGCTCGCGCGAGCGCCGCATGGCGCTGTTTGCCGACTCCATGCGCCCGTTCGAATAGTCGTTCAGGCATTCCTGCATGGCCTCGACCGCCTGCATGTTCTTCTGCATGGCGACGAACAGCCGGTCGAGGTCGTGGCGGGAGAGATCGAATGGCAGGCGCAGGGTGGGCGGGATGGTGCGCCAGGCTTCCGCGGTTTGCGCCGGTATCGCGAATGGATCCGGCGTCTGCAACGGAATTGGCGGCGACGGCCGCGGGAACTCGGTAGTCATGGCCAATAATCAAGCACGGACCTCCGTCCCATGCCAATAGCGATTCGTCGCCTGGACCTCGGCTTGGACGCGTCCGCCCCTAGCCTGCGCATGGGAACGGATTGAGAACCTGCGTGGGTCTCGCGTTGTCGCCGTCAGGGCTACAGGTTCATGCGCCGGTCCCTGTCTGCGCGGATGCGGCGGACGTTCTCCGGAGTCTCGCGTCGCCCCTGCCGCTGTGGGTCGTGCTCCTGCAGCCTGACACGCGCCTCGAACAGCTTCAGCTGCCTCCGAAGGAATAGGCGCATGGCCGAGGCGCTCGGCGAAGCCAGCTTGCGTTGCTTGACCGAGGTGTCGGACGCGGCCTGGTGGTCCTCGGTAGCGCTTGCGCTCGAGCTTCTCGCGTTCGATCTGCGCGCCTGCATCTTCTCGCGGTTGAACTCGAGCCTCGGATCGGCTGGCGGTGCCGCGACTTGCGCGCGCCGCGCCTTCCACGCCTTGACCACGTCGCCAAAATACTGCTCGGGATTGCGGATGCCAGAGGCCTCGACTCGTTTACGCAGGGTCTCGACACAGGTCTCAAGCGGATAGATCGGATTGTCCTCGCCGAGCGTCTGCATGATCAGCTTCTGTTCGCCCAGGATCGCCTCGATGGCGCCATATCGCGCTCGCGCGTAACCCCCGCATTTCGCGCATCACCGCGTCGTTGACGTAGTCCGTGTCAGTGCGGCGAACGGCTCGTCGCCCTGCCTGGCCGGCTCGTAGATGACGATGCGGTCAGAGCCGAGAAAGACGCGCATCATGCCCAGCATCATCCAGCCGTTGGTCTCGGCGATGTCGTGGCTGACGACGTTCGACTTGCCCTTCTCGGGCGGCACGTCGGCCATCGTGCCCTCGTAATATTCGAGGGCCCTGGCGCGATGCGCGGCGAGCTCGCTGTCCTCGTAATCGACCGCGTCGGCGATCTCGCGCTCGATCAGCGCCGTGAGCTCGCTCTCGCTCATTCTCTCGCGCGCCATCGCTCGTCCTCGGTGTGAAGTCCGGTGCCCGCCGGCACAAGCCTGGGCCTTGCCGCCGGCGCGTGCCATCGTCTACTCAAGCCCCCGGCGACGGGCGGTCCCGTGTCGAGAAACCGGAGACCGGGCCGCGCGTTGTCAGTCACGAGTATCGCGAGAAGGCCCCGGCGATGTTCAGATACCTTGTCCTGCCCGGCTTGATCGGCTCGGTGATCGCCATCGCGATTGCCCTGGCGATCGCCTGGAAGGCTGCGCATTGAGCGGACGTGCAGCGCTGGCCACGCCCGAGCTGAACCGGCGGTCGCCACCGCCAGGCGGATCCCGCCGGCAAGCGACTCCGGATTCGAACTGCGACTCGAAAGTTGTCCCGCGCAGCCCTATGCCGTGGCGCATTCTCGGGCGCATGGCGGCAGGGCTGTTGGCGCCTGCACAAAATGCGGGCAACCAGGCCGCCGCGCCGCTCGCCGCGCCGACCAGGCGGAACCCGCGCTCAAGCTCAGGCGTTCTGCCGATATTGGAGGGTCCAAGCCAACCAAAGGTCACATGCCCGACGACCTCATCGCCGAGTATCTGGCAAAAGCCGAAGAGTGCCGCACCGAAGCCGCCACGGCGGCGCACCAGGACGAAAAAGTCGCCTGGCTGCGCATGGCCGAGGACTGGCTGAAGCTTTCCCGTTCCGTCAGATTCGAGGCGGCCGAGGACGAGCGGCACAATACCCGCATCGACGGGCACGAGCACCCCATCCACGATTCCAAGATCGTCAGCCGCTGAGCCCCGCCCGGACAATGGCCTGCGGAGGCAGATCGCCGTTTCGCCCCTTATGTCCGCGTGTGGTTCTTTTTTGCACCGCGGCGGAACGTCTGTGAACCCGGTCACACTCGCCTCGCCGCCGCCGACCTAAGGTGCCGGTGCGACGCGAATTCCATCCCACGCTTCGCTTCCTTCGGGCCCGCCTGGTCGCACTTCCAGGCGGGTTCTTTCTTTTTGCCCGCCCGGCTTCCTTGGCGGGCGGCCGCCACCCTCCCCGGCCGACGCCGCTTAACCGGCGCTTTACGCGGCCGTGATGTCATCGGCATGCGCCGCCGCCGTCCGGCCCGGCGCTTGTCCTCGCCTGCCGCAGCTCGCGCGGGCGGGCTGCCGTGCGAGGTTTCGCATGACCGAGATCGCCCTGTCCGTCGGGGAGTTCCTGTGCGACGCGGCAGCCGCCATGCGCGTGTTCGGCATCGGCGCCTGCTACACCCACGGCAACATGAGCGCCCTCGGCTGGTTCGTCATCATCTGCGCCGGCCTGCTGCCGGGCGCCTGGCTGGTGTTTCGGCCGCGCTGATGCCTTGCAGATTGCGGCTTCAGCCCTTGCACGCAGGCTGACCGCGAGGCCGACCTCAACCTTGACGCCGCCCGCTTGCGGGCCGCACCGCACATGCTACCACTACGCGCGCAAGTTGCTGCCTGGGAGGGCTGCCTTGATCCGTCTGTCGCTCGCACTGTCCGCCGTTTGTCTCACCATGCCGTGGCTCGCCGGGCCCGCGGCCGCGCAGGACCAGAAAACCACCCGCTCGGGTCAGCCGGTCGTCGTGCGCGTCTTCTACAACTGCGCCCGCCCCGGCAATCATCCGAACGCGGCCGGCTCCGCCTCCAACGGCACCGTCACCCTGCATGAGGCGACGCGCAACCGCTGCGGCAATCCCCGGCAGCCCGTCGTCGAGGCGGTCTACACCCCGAAGCCCGGCTTCAAGGGCACCGACGAGGTGATCTTCGTCGCCGGCACGCGCGCGCGGGTCAGGGTGACCGTGCGGTAAGCGGTTATCCTTACACCACCCATCTCAGGTCGCGCTTCGGCAGCGCCGTCGCCGCCGCGCTCGGCTCCTGCAGCCCGACGGCCAGCGTGCGGAACGCGTCGGCGGGATGCGAGCACCAGTCGTGCAGCGGGCGCTCGTAGAACACTTTGCGCGCGTCGTCCCACTGGCGCCGGTACTGGCGCAGCGCCTTGAGGCCTTCGGCGCACGTCTCGCGGTCGAACCAGCAGCGCGGCAGGATCTTGCGCACGGCGTTGACGCCGTCCTCGACCGGCAGCCGTTTCACGATGGTGGCGGCGAAGCCGAGGCCGGCCGCGGTCTCGCGCAGGGTCTTGCCGGTGCCGAGCTCGCCGCGGGCGCCGTCGTGCGGCCACAGGTGCCGTCCGTAGGTGTAGCCCCTGTCCTGCAGCACCCTGGCGTAATGGTCGAGGCCGAAGCCGCTTGCGGCGTAGTAGTCGACCACGCGGATGTCGAAGCCGCTCTGCTGGAAGAACCAGATCGCCGTGTGGTCCGACAACCCGAGGTCCCACGCCGTGTGCACCGCCAGCGCCGGATCGTAGACGTTGGCCGCGATGCGTCCGCCCGCCTCGGCCTGCTCCATCTCGCGGCCGTAATAGGCGCCGATGATTGCGGCGGTGAACGAGCAGTAATATTCCTGGCGGAACAGCGCCTCGCCGTGCGCGCCGTGCGTGGCGAGGAGCTCGCGCTTCTCCTGCGCCAGCACCTCCGGCGCGATCGCGCCCGTGTCGTCGACCGTCAGCAGCTCCGCGAACCAGGCCGGGTCGGCCTTGGCGTATTGGTAGAGGTCCTGGCCGTGGTTCGGCCCGCGCGGCGTGTAGATGAAGACCGCCCAGCCGCCGTTCTCGGCGAGGATCGGGCGGATGAAATTCCAGGCGCTCGGGTCGGCGAGCGCGTATTCGGAAAAGACAACGCC
>DATBIR010000142.1:0-2729 GCA_036556825.1 Beijerinckiaceae bacterium | reverse complement strand
CGAAGTAGAGCGACTGGTTGAGCGGCGACCAGCGGCGCATGCGTTCCAGATCGAGGGGCACATCCTCGTAGGGAAGGTGCGATCCGATCCGGTCCTTCATGGCGGCGCTGAAATAGCGGTCGCGCGCCTGCGCAACGAGATGATAGAGCAGCGCCTGCGCATGGGCGCGCCCCACGATGCCATCGATGCGGTTGAGCTCCGCCATGCTGGCGAAGGGCGCCATCAACTTGCGCACGACCCGGTTGAGCGTGTCGCTGCCTTTGACGCCGCCGACGTCCATCCAATAGGTGAGCTGGCGCAGCTTGAACCAGACGTAGCCGCCGAACGCCTCGTCCGATCCCTCGCCGGTGAGCGCCACCTTGTAGCCCTGGTGGTGCACCTCCTGCGACAGGCACCAGAGCGCCGCACACGACGTGTCGATGACGGGGCAATCGGCAGAGGCGATGAGCTTGGCGTAGGTGTCCGAGATGACCTTCGCATCGACCGTCAGGATGGTCGGCAGACTGCCGATATGGCGCGCCGTGACGAGCGCATCGGTCGTCTCGTCGAGGCCCTTGCCCGGGACCTGGATGGTAAAGCTCGGAATGGGATGCCCGCGCAGGCGCGAGGCAGTTGCCAGCACGTAGGCCGAGTCGACGCCCCCGCTCAAGTAGCCGACGACAGGCACGTCCGCGCGCAGGCGTAAGTCGACGGCACGCTCAAACGTCGCCTCGAACTGATCGACGAGGCGTCGGGGGTCGGTCGAATCGATCTCGCGGCCGGCATCCGGGAAATCGAAGTCCCAGTAGCGGCGCTCGACGATCTCGGCGCGCCGCCCATCGCCACGCAAAGCGATCTTCAGGTAGTGACCGGGCAGCACCGACTGCACGCCCTCGAACATCGTGCGCCGGGATGACATGGCGAAGAAGGTGAACAGGTGATCCAGCCCGCGCGGGTCAACGGCAGCCGGCACGCCGCCGGAGGCGATGAGCGCCTTGATCTCCGAGCCGAAATAGAGCCAGTCGCCGTGCTGCGACCAGTGCAGAGGGCAGATGCCGACGCGGTCGCGGGCCAGAAAGACGGTCCGCCTGGCGAAATCGACGAGCGCCAGAGCGAACTGCCCCTTCAGCTCGCTGAACACCTCCTCGCCGTGCTCCTCGTAGAGGTGCACGATGACCTCGGTGTCGGTGTGGGTGCGGAAGACGTGGCCCTTGGCCTCGAGCTCCGCCTTGCGCTCGGGATAGTCGAACAGCTCGCCGTTGAAGACGACGGCAACGGAGCGGTCCTCGTTGAAGATCGGCTGGCGACCGTCGCCTAGGCCGACGATGGACAGCCGGCGCGAGGCAAGCCCAAGGCCCTGGCGGATGAGGAAGCCGTCGTCATCGGGCCCGCGGTGGAACAGCGCACCCGCCATGCGCTGTAAGACGGCAGGGTCGGGCTGCCGCTTACCCGTCAGGTCGATCAGTCCCGCAATGCCGCACATAGGCCCTCGTCTCGCCAGTTCATCAACTGGCATTGATTCGTAAATGGGGGGTTACGCCGCGGCGTGCACCACTTCTGTCGCGCGGGGAGCAGCGGCGCCATGATTTGAATCATGTCAGGGCCGCTAAAAGAGTGGCTGAAATGAAACGAGTAGGCCCATCAAATTTCACGGCGGACCCGCCGTTATGCCGTCGCGCCAGCGGCCGGGTGTCACACCTGTCACGCGCTTGAACGCGCGGTTGAACGCTGCTTCCGACTCGTAGCCTATGTCGGCGGCGATGGCGGCGAGGCTGTCATTGCTGTTGCGGATGCGCTCGGCGGCAAGCTGCATGCGCCAGCCGGTCACGTATTCGATGGGCGCCTGTCCTAGGACTGCGTTGAATCGCTCCGCCAAGACCGTGCGCGACGCCGCCGCCTCGTGGGCAAGGTCGTCCACTGTCCAGCGCCGCGCCGGATCGGCGTGCACGACCTGCAGCACGCGGCCGACGATTGGGTCGTTGAGCGCAGCGAACCAGCCTTTGGCGCTGGGCGGGAGCTGCGCCGCGTAACGGCGCAAGACCTCGACGAACAACAACTCCATCAACCGACCGAGCATGAGCTCGCTTCCCGGGGCAGCGATGTCCGCGAGCGAAAGTATCTCCCTCACGGTAGAGGTGATGAGGGCGCTGACCTTGTCGTCACCCGTGTGATCGACCCACAACGCCGGCAAGGAGCGGAAGACCGGTGCAAACAGGAATTCAGAGGATTCGAGAAATCCGCACACCATTCGAGTCTGCGATCCGCCGCCGCCATGCTGGATGCTCCACATCCCGCTGACGGGACCGGGGCGAAACAGATCCGGTCCGAACGCCATTTCCAAAAAATCGCCGTTCCAGAATTTGTGAGCGTCGGCGAACGGTATCAGCAGAATATCGCCGGCGGTCACTTCCCTGCGTTCGCCGGTCGCGATCTCGATGGTGCAGCCGCCGGCGGCAATCAGGTGAAAGATGCTGACGTGGCGCAGATGCGCCATCGGCGTACGCTCGTCGTATTGCTTGGGGCTGACAACGCCGAACGGTGCCGAGAAGCAGGCATCGAGAAATACGGAGCCGGTCAGGCGCACTGTCCTCAGCATCTCGGCCAGCACGTCATAGTCGGCGCGCGGCCCTTGCGGCGTCCCTGCAAACGAAAGCGGCGTCCCGATCATTGAGAGGAGAGGCCCTCGGTCATATCCCATCGGCTAGCAGATGCACCGGGCTTGTCTGGTGCGTCAGAACTCTAGCCGAGAT
>DATBIR010000141.1:0-3196 GCA_036556825.1 Beijerinckiaceae bacterium | reverse complement strand
TGGCCGATACCAGGATGATCGGCAAGGTCTTCGTGCGCGGATCGGCGCGCAGTCGCGTAAGCAGCCCTAAGCCATCGAGACGCGGCATCATGACGTCGGCCAGTAAGCCCGATCACGCTATCTGAGGGCACGGTGCTGGCGTTCTGATCGAGGTCGCGGATGGTGCCGGGCTCGGCGCCATCGCCGAGCGCGAGCGACAGCGGGCGCTCAGGTCGCAGCCGGCGGCGCGAGCCTGGCGATGCGCTCGACGAACGAGTCCTTGAACGCCGGCTCGGAGTAGTCGGGGTTGTCGTCGAGGAATGCGACCACCCGACGGTAGCAGTCAACGGCCTGGGCGTTGTCGCCGCGCGCCTCGTACACCATGCCGAGCCGGTCCCAGCCGTCGTGCACGTCAGGGTAGCGCGCCAGCAAGGCGCGCGCGGCGGCCTCGGCCTCGTCGAGCCTGCCGGCGCGGATGAGGTCGATCACGGCGTTGGACTCGTCCATCAGCGTGTCGTCGTCATCGAGGTCCCCGGCGAGCTTGGCAGCCATCGCAGCCTTCAGCTCCCGTGCCTGCAAGCGGCGCTCGGCAGCGCCATCCTCGCGCCGTGCCCGGGCCGCGGCCAGTCCTTCCCGCTCCGCCGCCTCGTCCCTGGCGAGACAGCACTTCTTGTACTTGTTGCCACTGCCGCAGGGGCAGGGATCGTTGCGTCCGGGCTTGGCCATGCTGGGCACCGTGAAGGTGGGGAGGACGCACAATGTACCGGGGGCTGCTGGCGGATGCCACGTTCCACGATCTGTTGCTGGCCTGCGACCGCGATCTCGCCGAGGAGGCGCGCGCCGGACGCTGCCATTGCGGCGGCGCGCTGCATTCGGCCACCTATCGCAGGAAGCCTCGCGGCCGGCCCCGGAGCCTGAGCCTCGGGCCCGAGCACGACCGGCGCTTGAGCTTCTGCTGCGCCGTCGATGGCTGCCGCGCGCGGACGACGCCGCCGTCGCTGCGCTTCCTCGGCCCCAAGGTCTACCTCGCCACGGTCGTGGTGCTGGTCGCGATCATGCGCCACGGCGCGACCCAATCGCGCGTGCGGCGGATGCACGAGGCCGTCGGCATCGACCGGCGCACGATCGAGCGCTGGCGCACGTGGTGGCGCGATGGCCTGACGGCGACGCCGTTCTGGCACACGGCGCGCGCCGCCCTGATGCCGCCGGTCGACCACGATCGCCTGCCCGCCTCCCTCCTCGATCGCTTTGCCGGCAGCGACGCCGATCGCCTGATCGCGCTGCTGCGCTTCATTGCGCCCATCACGGCCGGCCGCGCTCGCGCTTCATGACGGCCGGCGGCAACCCGCAGAGGACGCTCGTGGCTGCCGTACCAATCCGCTGATTTGGTCGGCGCTCCCGAGGAGAGGAGGGCCGGGCCCCATGTCGACACGCGTGCACGAGCGGTGGGCGCACTTGCGCTTCTCCGTCGTCGGCCAGCTCCTGGCCGCGCCGCCTGGCAAGGGCGAGCTGAAGGCCTCAATCGCGGCGCTGGCCGCCCGCACCTGGCAGCATCCGACCACGGGCCGGCCCGTCCGCTTCGCCTTCTCGACCATCGAGCGCTGGTACTACCGGGCGCTCGGGGAACGCACCGATCCGGTCGGCGTGCTCCGCCGCAAGATCAGGGCCGATGCCGGGCAGCAGGCCGCGATCGGCGACGCCGTGCGGCGCGAGGTCCTTGCGCAATACGCCGCGCACAAGAGCTGGAGCGTCAAGCTCCACCACGACAATCTCGTCGCGCTCAGCCACAGCCGCCCGGACCTGCAGCCGGTGCCATCCTACGCCACGCTGCGCCGCTTCATGCGCGCCAACGGCCTCGACAAGCGGCGGCGCCTGACGCCGCGCACGACCGACGGTGCCGAGCGCGCCGAGGCCCGCATCGTCGAGCGCGAGGTGCGGCGCTACGAGGCCGAGTACGTCAACGGGCTGTGGCATTGGGACTGCCACCACGGCTCGCGCAAGGTCGTCACCGCGCGTGGCGAGTGGGTCACGCCGATCCTGTTCGGCGTGCTCGACGACCGCTCGCGGCTGGCCTGTCACCTGCAATGGTATCTGGCCGAGACCGCCGAGGTCATCGCCCACGGCCTGTCCCAGGCGTTCCAGAAGCGCGGGCTGCCGCGCGCCGCATTGAGCGACAACGGCGCCGCCATGACGGCGGCGGAGATCGACGAGGGCCTCGCCCGCCTCGGCATCCTGCATCACACGACGCTTCCTTACAGCCCCTACCAGAACGCCAAGCAGGAGGCGTTCTGGGGGCCGGTCGAAGGCAGGCTGATCGCCATGCTGGAGCACGTTCCCGACCTCACGCTGGCGTTCCTCAACGAGGCCACCCAGGCCTGGGTCGAGCACGAGTACAACCGTACCCCCCACTCCGAGATCGGCACCACGCCGCTCGCCCGCTTCCTGGAAGGACCGGCGGTGACCCGCTCCTGCCCCGACAGCGATGCGCTGCGTCTCGCCTTCACGCGCAGCGCACATCGCACCCAGAAGAAGAGCGACGGCAGCATCGTCATCGAGGGCCGCCGCTTCGAGGTGCCCAATCGCTACCGGCATCTCGCCCGCATCGAGGTGCGCTACGCATCCTGGGACCTGAGCGCCGTCCACCTCGTCGACGAGCGCACCGGCAACGTGCTCGCCCGCCTCTATCCGCAGGACAAGACGCTCAACGCCTCCGGCCTGCGCCGATCCCTCGATCCGCCCGCCAACGCCGCCAAAGAGCCGGCGCCTCGAGCGCCCCGGACACTTACACCGGCGTCGCCGATCCCGCCGCTGCTGCAGCGCCTGCTCGATGCCCAAGCCAGCACCGGCCTGCCGCCGGCCTATCTGCCCAGGCACGACACCAACGACGACGAAGGAGACGGCTCGTGAACAAGAAGATGCTCGCGCTCTACGGCCTCAAGTGGAACCCCTTCGCCCCCGACGTGCCGGTCGAGGCGCTGCACGCATCGCGCCGCATCGAGTCGTTCTGCTGGCGCGTCGAGCAGCTCGTCGGCGAGGGCGGCTTCGCCCTCGTCACCGGCGCGCCCGGCACCGGCAAGTCTGTCACCCTGCGCATCCTCGCCGAGCGCCTCGGCAACCAGCGCGATGCCAGGGTCGGCATCCTCACCCGGCCCCAGGCCGCCCTTGCCGACTTCTACCGCGAGATGGGCGACCTGTTCGCCGTCGAGCTCAGCCCCCA
>DATBIR010000140.1:0-7374 GCA_036556825.1 Beijerinckiaceae bacterium | reverse complement strand
ACATCAAGTCCGAGGACCTCACGCCGGGCGACGATTACGGCATGATGCGCGAGGTGCTGCGACGGCGCTTCGCGCGCCTCGTCAAGGAGGCGCCGCGCATGCCCGAAGCCGGCACGTCCGTTGTCGAACACGCGGACCCGCTCACGCGCGATGGCGTTTCTGTCGTGCCCGCCGCGGCAGACGGCTCCATCCCCACCCCCGACCCCTCTCCGCAAGGGGCAGGGGAGGCGGAGGGCGAATTCCCCGCCTGGCCTGATCTCGTCCTGATCGACGGCGGCAAGGGCCAGCTCGAGGCGGCAAGGGCGACGCTGGCCGAGATCGGCGTCACCGGCGTGCCGCTCGTCGGCATCGCCAAGGGGCGCGACCGCGACGCCGGGCGCGAGACCTTCTTCCTGCCCGACCGGCCGCCCATCAAGCTGCCGCCGCGCGACCCGGCGCTCTATTTCGTGCAGCGCCTGCGCGACGAGGCGCACCGCTTCGCCATCGGCGCGCACCGGGCAAGACGCAAGCGCGACATGGCCAAGAGCCCGCTCGACGAGATCCCGGGCATCGGGCCGACGCGCAAGCGCGCGCTCCTGCACCATTTCGGCACCGTGAAGGCGATCCAGCGGGCCGCCCTCGAAGATTTGAAGAAGGCGCCGGGCGTCAACGCCGCCACGGCCCAGGCGGTCTACGACTTCTTCCATGGCTAGAGCATTTGCCGGCGAAGTGGCTCCGGGTCGCCGAAGAGGATGCGTCTTGTCGAAACCGGGGCGGGTTCTACTTGATCTCGGGCCTGCCCGAGATCCGCATCAAAGCGCAGGTCGGGACCACCCGACTTGCGTTGGTGGAACGGCTCCGGCCGACGCCGCTCTCCGCTTGCGGGCAGAGGTCGCGCCCGCGGCGGTTGACCGAGCCGCCCGACGCGTGCTTCCTCCGGCCATGACCATCGCCCAACCGGTCCGGCGTTCGAAGGCGCTCAACCTGCCCAACGTGCTCACCTACGCACGGCTGGCGGCGGTGCCGGTCGTGGTCGGGCTGCTGTTCTGGCCGCGCGACGACTGGGCGCGCTGGCCGGCGCTCCTGATCTTCATCGCCGCCGGCGTGACCGATTATTTCGACGGCTATTTCGCGCGTGTCTACGCGCAGCAATCGGCGCTCGGCCGCATGCTCGACCCGATCGCCGACAAGCTCCTGGTCGCCGCCTGCCTGCTCATGCTGACCGCCGACGAGACCATCTACGGCTGGTCGCTGCTCGCCGCCATCGTCATCCTGTGCCGCGAGATCCTCGTGTCGGGGCTGCGCGAATATCTCGCTGCCCTCAAGGTCAGCGTCCCCGTGAGCCGCGTCGCCAAGTGGAAGACGGCCTTGCAGCTGGTCGCGGTCGGCTTCCTGATCGCCGGGCCGGCGGGCGAGCAGATCCTGCCCGGAACGATCGAGATCGGCCTCGTGCTGCTATGGGTGGCGGCGATCCTGACGCTCTATACCGGATGGGATTATCTCAAGGCGGGCATCCGCCACATCACCGATGAGGATGACGGGTGATGCAACTGAAGCTCGTCTATTTTGCCTGGGTGCGCGAGCGGGTCGGCCGGCCGGAGGAAGTGGCCGAGATTCCGTCGGGCATCGCCACCGTCGGCGAGCTCGTGGCGTGGCTGAAGAGCCGCGGCGAGCAATATGCCTACGCCTTCGAGAACGAAGGCGTGGTGCGCGCGGCGATCGACCATGTCCATGTCAAGCCCGACACGCCGCTCGCCGGCGCGCGCGAGATCGCCTTCTTCCCGCCGATGACCGGCGGCTAGCCTGTCGCTGCACGCCGCGACAGGGATTTGCGTCATGGTCCCCACCATTCACGTCCAGCGCCAGGATTTCGACGTCGCCGACGAGATCGCCGCGCTCACGGCCGGGCGCACCGACATCGGCGCCGTGGTCACCTTCTCGGGCCTCTGCCGCGACGAGGCCGGGCGCCTGGCGGCGCTCGAGCTCGAGCATTATGCCGGCATGGCCGAAACCGAGATCGCGCGCGTCGTCGAGGAGGCCGCCCGGCGTTGGCCGCTCGACGGCGTCACCGTCATCCATCGCCACGGCCGCATCCTGCCCGGCGAGAATATCGTGCTCGTGATCACCGCCGCGGCGCACCGCGGCGCCGCCTTCGCGGCGGCGGAATTCCTGATGGATTACCTCAAGACGCGCGCGCCGTTCTGGAAGCGCGAGCACCAGGCCGACGGCACGGTCGGCGGCTGGGTCGAAGCCGCCGCAAGCGACGACGAGGCGGCGCAGCGCTGGCAGGGCAAGACCTGAGCTACGGCACGACGTTGACCTGGACGTTGACCGTCCGCACCACGGGCGCCCCGTAGCGGCCGCTTCCCGAGCCCTGGAAGGTGAAGCGGTCGGGGCCGACATAGCCGCGCCGCGACGCGTAGACGATATGCGCCCCGCGCACCGAAGCAGTCCCGTAGCCCGGCGGACTGATGATCCGGGTGCTCGTGATCGCTGCCGAAGAGTTCTGGCGGACGACGGCGCAGCGCGCGCCGGATTTGACGGTCATGTAGCCGTTGAACGCCTGGTTATCGAGGGCGCGGAAGGGTGGAACATGGCACGTCTGGGCGTGGGCCGTGGTCGCTGCGCACAGAAGGACGGCGCAGCCAAGAAGATATGACTTCATCTTACTTGTCACTTTGCTTTTCACCGCGACGAACAAACGTTTTGGGGCGAGGTTCGATCCATGGATCGGCGCCAGGACGTCTCGCCGATCCGGCATCGCGCCCTCCATCAGCTTGACGCATGCGCGGGCGAGGAGAAGGATGGGAGCGGGGCACGTGCTCGACGGAGGTGTCGCATGCGGACGCCGTTGCTCTGCGCCATCGTCGCCCTCGCGGGCGGGCTGGCAACCTTGGCTGCGGCGGAAGAGCCGCGCCACCAATCTGCCGCTAGCGGCCCGGCGCCGGCGCTTCAGGTGCAGTGGCACGGTCCCGATTGCATCTGCCGCGCCCAGGGGCGCACCTTCGCGGTCGGTCAGAATGCGTGCCTGCAGACGCCGGCCGGGCCACGCATCGCCGAATGCGGCATGGTCCTCAACAACACGTCCTGGCACGTCACCGACATGCCATGCCCGGAAAGTTAAGGGAAACGTCGCGCGCCGCAGCCCACCACCCCTTAACTTGTCATGGCCGGGCTTGTCCCGGCCATCCCGATGCGGAATGGCGTGGCGTTCTTCCGATCGAGATCACCGGCACGAGGCCGGTGATGACAATCGGAGGGGTGAACCGATCGCGGGCAGCCGCAAAAAAAAACCGCCGCCGGAAGCGGCGGCGGCGATCGTCATGAAATCCCGATCGGCGGTGGGAAGGCTCAGAAAACGCCCACCACGATTGCGCTGACGAAGGCAAGCGCCATGACGATCGCGGTGATATTCGCCGTCGAGGCCCAATCCAACTTCGATACAAGGCCCATGCAAGCCTCCTTGCTGAGACCGATACGCTAACAAAGGCAACGAATGCAGAGAAGCGCAGTTCCATTGTGCGCCGCACGAGCCGGTTGGGGATAACCCCTTGGCGCGCGGCTAAGTTGTTGGGCGTCCTGGCGAAAAAAAATTGCCGGAAGGGCCGGGAGACAGCTCTCTAGCCATGCGCGGCGATCGCCTCTTCGACGAACCTGGCGGCGAGGAGTGCGCGCGCGTCACGCCCGAAGGGCGCGATGATCTGGACGCCGACGGGCAGGCCCTTGGCGCCCGCGAGGCCCGGCACGTTGACGCAGGGATTGCCCATCAGCGTCCACAGCCGGTTGAAGCGGGCGCTGCCCGTGCTGGCCAGCGTTTCCGGCGCGCTGCCGGGCGCCGAGAAGGTCAGCAGCACGTCGCATTCGGCAAAGACGTCGTCGAGGGCGCCGCGCGCGTGATGCGCCGCGCGGCGGGCGTCGTCGTAGGCGGCGGCGGTGATGCCCTGGGCGTCGTCCAGCAGCTTGCGCAGGAGCGGCGGCAGGGCGTCGCGATGGCGCGCGTATTCCCAGGCATAGGCGTGCCGGGCCTCGTAATCCTGCAGCGGCGGGTGCGCGGCCCAGGCCGCCGCGAACAGCGGCGACAGCGCGGCGCTGCGCACGCTGGCGCCGGCCTTCTCGCAGGCGCGTGCCGCCGCCGCCAGCGCGGCCGCGCTGTCGGCTTCGGGCTCCCCGGCGAAGTCCTGGGTGACGACGCCGATGCGCGGCGTCGCCGGCCGGCGCTCGTCGATGCGCAGGTCGGGGCGGCCGGTCACGGCCGCCAGCGCGTAGGCGGCGTCAGTGACGGTGGCGGCGAACACGCCGACCGTGTCGAGCGCCCACGAGAAGCATTTGACGCCGACCGTCGGGATCAGCCGGAACGACGGTTTTGCGGCGGCGACGCCGCAATATGAGGCGGGGCGGATGACCGAGCCGCCGGTCTGCGTGCCGAGCGCGAGCGGCACCATGCCGGCCGCCACCGCCGCCGCCGAGCCCGAGGACGAGCCGCCGGGGGTGTGGCCCGGATCGCGCGGATTGCGCGTCCCGGCCGGATCGATATAGGCGAACGGCGTCGTCACCGTCTTGCCGATCGGCGTCGCGCCGGCCTGCCTCAAGGCCTGCACGACGGGCGCGTCGGCTTTCGGCCGCCAGCCGGCATAGATCGGCGAGCCCATCTCGGTCGGCATGTCGGCCGTGTCGATGATGTCCTTGACGCCGACCGCGATGCCGCGCAGCGGGCCGCTCGCTTGCGCCTTGGCGGCGCCGTCCACATCCACGAAGGCCCCGATCCCGGCGTCGGCCGCGACGATGGCGTCGTGGGCGGCGCGGATGCTCGCCGCCGGGGTCAGCTCGCCGGCGTCGATGCGGCGCAGAAGGTCGAGAAGGGACAGCATGAAAATTACCGCGGATGTCGGGCGTCGGTTGTCTTTATCGCGGCGCCGGCGCCCGCATGCAACGGGCCGGCCGAGCCTTCGTGTCATGCGACTTCGAGCATTGTGCGCCGAAACGGGGCAGGCGCGCTCGTGCGTGGTTGACCCTGCCTTAACGGGACCGCTCGCATTGTCGGCGCATGCGCCGTGGCATTGTTGCGTTTCTGGCCCTGACGCTGATCGGTCTCGGGGTGACGGGGTGCGGGCTGTTCCGCTTCGAGCAGCGCGAGCCCTGGCGCGCGCGGGCCGAAGAGGCCTGCCTGACGCAGGGGCTGGTCCAGAACACCGCCTACATGTCGCGCGCGGCGCCCATCGACGGGCCGGGCGCCTGCGGCATCTCCTATCCGATCAAGGTGGCCGCCTTCGGCGGCGGCAGCGTCGGGCTGACCAGCCGGGCGACGCTGGCCTGCCCGATCATCCCGACCATCGACTCCTGGCTCAACGAGGTGGTGCAGCCGGCGGCCGCGCTGTATTTCGGCACGCGGGTCCTGGACGTGAAGTCGGGCTCGTATTCGTGCCGCCCGCGCAACAGCCGCAGCGGCGCCAAGCTGTCCGAGCATGCCTTCGGCAACGCCCTCGACGTCATGGGCTTTCACTTCGCCGACGGGCGGCAGGTGAGCGTGGTCAAGGGCTGGCGCGGCGCGCCCGAGGAGCAGGAATTCCTGCGCGAGGTGTTCGTCGGCGCCTGCCAGTATTTCACGACGGTGCTCGGGCCCGGCTCCGACATGTTCCACCACGACCATTTCCACCTCGACCTGGCGCGCCACGACCCGCGCGGCACGCGGCGCGTGTGCAAGCCGATCCTGAAATTCACGTCCCGCCTCGACGGCGGCCCGGACGCGCGGATCGCGGTCACGCGCCAGCCCGAGGCCTGGCGTTCGTCCGAGCCGCAGCCCGAGATCGACATCGAGGAGGACGGCGACCCCTTCGCCGTGTCGGGCCATACGCCGCGGCAGTCGTCGGCGCGGCCGGCGCAGCAGACGCCGGGCGCATCGCCGTCCTGGAACGCCGCTTCGGCCGCAGCCCCGGCGAGGCGGGCCTACGACCAGCGCCTGCTCGCGCCGGCGCCGCTCGGCGCGCCGGCGGCGCGCATCGCCTCGGCGCCGCTGGCGCCCCTGCCGGCGCCGCTTCCGCCCGCGGCGCGGGCGCGCGGCCACGTCATCTACCAGGAGCCCCCGGCCTGGCAGGAGCCGCCGCCGCGCCAGTCGGGGCCGGGGCCGGCCGGATATCCGCGGCTGCCGTCGCGGGCGTCGGCCGCCTCTCCCGCCGACAGCCGGGTCGCGCTGCCGCAGTCGGGGCCGGGACCGGCCGGATACCCGCGCCTGCCGTCGCGGCCGTCCACATCGTCGCTGCCGGAGGGCCGCGCTCCGCTGCCGCCGGCGCGGTGGGCGCGGGCGGCCGAGCCGAGCCCGCCCGACGATCCGCCGCCGCCGCGGCGCTCCCCGCTCGCGCGGTCGCCGCAGCCGTGGGACGGGCAGGGGATTTATTGATGTCACACTCGCCGAGAATGCGCGCAGCGCCGCCGCCCGTCTCTTGACCCGCGCCCGACCTGCCTCGCATGGTCACGCGGCAGCTTCCTGGAAACGGTACCATGCGCGTCGCAACTCTCGTCATGTCCTGCATCCTGGCGCTCTCGTCGGCGGCGATCGCGCGCGAGATCACGCCGGCCGAGAAGCGCGTCAGGGGCTACGAGACGCTGCTTCCGGCCTGCCACGACCTGTCGGTGCTCGAGAAGATCTCGTCGTATTTCGCCGAGAAGGAGTCGAAATACTGGCAGTCCGACCTGCGCATCGTCGAATACCAGAAGATCCGCCCGGTGGCCTGGCGGCCGTGGGGCCTCGACACGATCCCGCGCCGCTTCTGCACCGGCACGGTGACGATCTCCGACGGCAGCCGACGCCGCATCGACTATTCGGTGCGCGAGGATCTCGGCATCATCGGCGCCGAATACGGCGTCGAATGGTGCGTCGCCGGGCTCGACCGCAACTGGGCCTACAATCCGGCCTGCAAGATGGCGCAGCCCTGACGGCGTCGGCTTGAAGCGCCTCGTCCTCTGCGCGCTGCTCGCGGTCCTGGCGACGGCGCCGGCAGGCGCCGAGGACGACCGCGAGGTGCGCGGCGGGCCGGCCGGCCATTTCGATTTCTACGTCCTCGCCCTGAGCTGGTCGCCGGGCTTCTGCGCGACGGAAGGCGGGCGCAAGGCGCGCGGGCAGTGCGAGCCAGGGCGCGGCCTCGGCTTCACCGTGCACGGCCTCTGGCCGCAATTCGAGCGCGGCTTCCCGACCGAATGCGCGCCGTCGCCGCGCGCGCCGTCGCGGCAGGCGATCGGCGAGGCCGAACACCTCTACCCGGACGAGGGGCTCGCCCGCTACCAGTGGCGCAAGCACGGCACGTGCGCCGGCACGAGCCCGGCCGATTACTTTCGCGACGTGCGCCGGGCGCGCGAGCAGGTCGCCATTCCCGACCGTTTCCGGTCGCCGCCGCGCGACGC
>DATBIR010000139.1:0-5591 GCA_036556825.1 Beijerinckiaceae bacterium | reverse complement strand
GAAGGCGTCGCCAGCCTCGATACCATGGCGAAGGCCAAGCATGGCGGGCGCTATGTGGCGGTCGGCTGGGAGGACGACCGGGTGGCCATCCTCAAGCAGATCGAGAAGGGCAAGTTCTTCCAGACCATCCGCGGCGGGTTGATCACCGGCCTCTACAACAATCCGGAGCTCTGGCCGAAATTCGGCTATGAGGGCCCGTCCGCCGAGCTCGGCGGCTATATCGAGCGCGGTTTCAACGACATCGACTGGCTGTCCTAGGCTGGGGAGGAACGACCATGGCTGCGAAATACGATTTGAACGACGATAAGGTCGTTGTCGTGATCGGGTCCGGCGCCGGCGGCGGTACGCTCGGCACGGAACTGGCGCTGAAAGGCATCGACACGGTGATCCTCGAAGCCGGCGGACGGCACGAGATCGCGGATTTCACCAATGACGAATGGAAGATGTTCAGCCAGATCTCCTGGCTCGACCCTCGCACGACCTCCGGAAGCTGGCGGGTCGCGCGCGACTTCGCCGGGCTGCCGGCCTGGATCGTCAAGGCGGTCGGCGGCTCGACCATCCACTGGGCCGGCGCCTCGCTGCGCATCCAGGAGCATGAGTTCAAGGCGCGCACGACCTATGGCGACGTGCTCGGCGCAAACCTCCTCGACTGGCCGATCACGCTGAAGGAGATGGAGCCCTATTACGCCAAGGCCGAGGACAAGATGGGCGTGACGCGCACCAACGGCATCCCCGGTCTGCCGGGCAACAACAATTTCAAGGTGATGAAAGCCGGCGCCGACAAGCTCGGCTATAAGGAATGCCACACCGGCCGGATGGCGATCAATTCCGAGCAGCGCGACGACCGCTCCTCCTGCCTGCAGATCGGCTTCTGCTTCCAGGGCTGCCGGTCGGGCGCGAAATGGTCGACGCTCTACGCCGAGATCCCCAAGGGCGAGGAGACCGGCAAGCTCGAGGTGCGGCCGAACAGCCAAGTGCTGAAGATCGAGCATGACGCCAAGGGCAAGGTGACCGGCGTCGTCTACGCCGACAAGGACGGCAAGCAGCAGCGGCAGAAGGCACGCGCCGTCTGCGTCGCGGGCAATTCGATCGAGTCGCCGCGCCTGCTGCTCAACTCGGCCTCGTCGATGTTCCCGAACGGCCTCGCCAATTCCTCCGGCCAGGTCGGCAAGAACTACATGCGGCACATGACCGGCAGCGTCTACGGCATCTTCGAGAAGCCGGTCCACATGTATCGCGGCACGACCATGGCCGGCATTATCCAGGACGAGGCGAAGCACGATCCGAAGCGCGGCTTCGTCGGCGGCTATGAGCTGGAAACGCTCTCGCTCGGCCTGCCCTTCATGGCCGCGTTCCTCGATCCGGGCGCCTGGGGCCGCTCCTTCACCTCGGCGATGGATCGTTACGACCACATGGCCGGCATGTGGATCGTCGGCGAGGACATGCCGCAGGAGACCAACCGGATCACGCTGCATCCGACCGAGAAGGACAAATTCGGTCTGCCGGTGCCGAATGTGCATTTCGACGATCATCCCAACGACGTCGCCATGCGCAATCACGCCTACCAACAGGGCAGCGCCGTCTATGACGCGGTCGGCGCGGTGCGGACCTTCCCGACCCCGCCCTATCCGTCCACGCACAATCTCGGCACCAACCGGATGAGCGAGAAACCGCGCGACGGCGTGGTGAACAAATGGGGCCAAGCCCACGACGTGCCCAATCTGTTCGTCTCCGACGGCAGCCAGTTCACCACCGGCGCCGCCGAAAACCCGACGCTGACCATCGTCAGCCTGGCGATCCGTCAGGCCGATCATATCGCCGAGCGGATGAAGAAGGGCGAGCTGTAGCCAGCCGCCGCCTAGAGGTCGCCCTCTTCCCGTCGGAGGAGGGCGAAACCTTTTCTAGCGGGAATCCAGCGCTTGCCTGGACCGCGGTCATTTTTGCATGCGCGAACCCTTTCCGCATGCTCTGGAAAACCGTCTTTCACTCTGCCAACCGCGCGCCCTGCAGCCGGCCCCGCGCCCGGCATGACACCGCCCGGAATTGATGTAAAGGCTTCCGCTCAAAGAGCGGTATGATGGGCGAGGGCGTCGGAGCTGTTCTGGGCCTCGCTCGGCGCCACGTAAACCGAGAGGACGGCGCATTCCGGGCGCTGCCCTCCCGCGAGCCGAACTGCAAAGACCAAGAGAGGAGAAGGGCCATGACAAGGGACAAGCTGACCGAAAAAATCCTCGACATCAAACGCGAGAAGGGCTGGACGTGGAAGCACATTACCGACGAGATCGGCGGCGTGAGCCCGGTGCTGATCGTCGGCGCGCTGCTCGGCCAGCACCGCCTCGTCAAGCCGCTCGCCAAGGCCGCTGCTGAGCTTTTCGGCCTGAGCGCCGCCGAGGAGCGGATGCTGAACGAGGTGCCGATGCGCGGCGCCGGCGTGCCGATGCCGCCGACCGATCCGCTGATCTACCGCTTCTACGAGCTGGTCATGATCAACGGCCCGGCCTGGAAGGCGCTGATCGAGGAGGAATTCGGCGACGGCATCATGTCCGCCATCGACTTCGACCTCGAGATCGAGCGCCAGCCCGACCCGAAGGGCGACCGCGTCAGGATCAGCATGTCCGGCAAATTCCTGCCGTACAAATATTTCGGCGCAGCGCAAGGCGTCCCGCCGCTCGGCCTGAAGGACATGGACGTCTGAGGCGGAATTGGAGAGGACGAGGCGTGTTTGCCGTACACTCCGGCCGCCGGCCCTGCGGAACGTCGGCTGTAAAAGCCCCGCCACCCGCCCGCCTTCGGCAGGAGCCCTCTCTCGATGGAAGAGGGGGCGTCCTGCGCTCGCGGCGGCGCCGGCGTTTTCATTGCAAAGATCCAAGGTGTAGTCTCCCTCGAGTTTTCATGGGAAAATCCCTGAGCTCTCCGAGCTCCATTGCCTCGCCGCCGCAAGGGGGTGCCGGATGACCACCGCCGCCGCCACCACCACGCCCGAGCTCGCCGCCCCGCAGTCCGTCAGCCTCGGGGAATGGATCGACCGCCATTCCGGGCGGCTGATGGTGCTGCCGGCCGTTCTGGTGGTGCTGGCCTTCGCGATCTTTCCGCTGATCATCTCGGCCTATCTGTCGCTCTCGCGCTTCGCGCTGGCGGCGGGCGGCTTCAAGCTGACCTTCGTCGGCTTCGACAATTACCGGCGGCTCCTGTTCGGCAGCCAGCAATATCACCTGCTCGGCACGTTCGGCGCCTTCGGCGCGCTCGAATGGACCCTCGCCGTCCTCGCCGCCGCAGCGCTCTTTTATTGGATCGTCCGCTACGCCAGCTCGCCCCTCTTCTCCGCCGTCGGATTGATCGGGCGCCTGATCGCGGCCGGCGTCGGGCTCGGCGTGACGCTTCTTGCCCTCGCCACGATCGTCGCCAAAGGCGGCTTCCCCGGCTCGCTGATGGTGACGCTGGTCTATGTCGCGCTCGGCGTTACGGTGCAATTCGCGCTCGGCCTCGGTCTGGCGCTGCTCTGCGCCCAACCGATCCGTGGGCGCAATTTCTTTCGGCTGATCTTTTTCCTGCCGCTGATGATCACGCCCGTCGGCATCGCCTATATGTTCCGGATGCTCGCCGACATGGAGAAAGGCCCGTTCGCGCCCCTGCGCTTCGCCCTCCATCTCGGCGAATTCGCCTGGGCGACCGACCCCTGGCTCGCGCGCCTCGTCGTCCTTGCCGGCGACACCTGGCAGTGGACGCCCTTCATGTTCATCGTGCTGCTGGCCGCGGTCGAGAACCAGCCGCGCGAGCAGCTCGAGGCCGCCACCATGGACGGCGCCAATGGCTGGGAGCTGTTTCGCGACATCACCTGGCCGTCGATCGCGCCCGCCGCCGCGACCGTCGTGCTGATCCGGCTGATCGAGGCGTTCAAGATCGTCGACCTGCCCAACGTGCTCACCAATGGCGGCCCCGGCACCGCCACGGAATCGCTGACGCTGCACGCCTTCATCGCCTGGCGGACCCAGCAGCTCGGCATGTCCGCCGCGGTCGGCTACCTGCTCCTGTTCGTCGTCACCGTCACCTGCGTCTCGTTCTTCAGCTTTTTCGTCCAGCGCACGCGGGTCCATGAATTGGAGGCGCGCTAGAAATGATGCGGCGGCGGTTCCCCACCTGCGTCGTCCCGGACGGCCGTCAGGCCGAGCCGGGATCCAATGGCCTCCCGGCTTGCACAGCGGCAAGGTTAGAGGCGAGTGGGCTCCGGCTCGGTGGCCGGGGCGACGGAGTGTGTTGCGGCGCTGAGTGCAGCAATCGGCGCAGGAGGTGCTAGCCATGTCCGAAACCCGACGCAGCGTCTGGACGCGCCTGTTCGAGCCGCGCGACATGCGGTCGATGGCGCCCGCGACCAAATTCCTGACCTACGCCGCGCTCCTCACCTGGACCTTCGTCGTCCTGTTCCCGCTCTACTGGCTCGCCATCACTTCGTTGAAACTGCCGATCCAGGTCGATGACGGCCCCGACTATCTGCCCTTCGTCGACTTCGAGCCGTCGCTCCACGCCTGGCGCTACATTCTCGTCGACCTCGGCAACGACACGCTGCGCCCCTACATCAACTCGCTGATCATCGCCTCGGTGAGCACTTGCCTCGCGGTGCTGTTCGGTGCGCTCGCCGCCTATGCGCTCGTCCGTGTACGGTTCGAGATCAAGCTGGCGACGGTCGGCGCCTTCGTCCTCCTGCTCGCGCTGGCGGTCGCGGCGGTCAGCGCCGGCTGGCTGGCCTGGCCCGTCGCGGCGGCGGTGGCGATCGCGCTGTTCCTGCTCTTCGCCACCTCCTTCAACCGCCGCTTCAAGCGCGCCGCCGGCAATAGCGACATCCAGTTCTGGTTCATCTCTAACCGCATCCTGCCGCCGGTCGTGGCGGTGCTGCCGATCTACATCATGTTCCAGCAGCTTCACCTGCTCGACACCCGCACGGCCGTCATCGCGACCTATGTCGCGGTCAACCTGCCCATCGTCGTCTGGCTGATGCGCGATTTCTTCGCCGCCGTCCCGATCGACCTGGAGGAATCCGCCGAGATCGACGGCGCCTCGCGGCAGCGCATTTTTTGGACCATCGTCCTTCCACTGACGAAACCCGGCCTCGTCGCCACCTCGCTGCTGGTGTTCATCCTGGCCTGGAACGAATATCTGCTCGCGCTCTTCCTCTCGACGGTGAACGCCCAGACCATGCCGCTGCTGATCGCCGCCCAGAACGCCACTCGCGGCCCGCAATGGTGGTACATGTCGGTGCTGATCCTCCTGATGATTGCGCCGGTGGTGATCCTGTCCGTCCTGCTGCAGAAACAGATCGCCCGCGGCCTGCTGATCGGCGCGGTGAAGGGATAGAAGATGCGCGTCACGCTGAACAATATCCGCAAGTCCTTCGGCGCGCTGGAGGTCGTCAAGGGCCTCAATCTCAGCGTCGATGACGGCGAGTTCCTTGTGCTGCTCGGGCCGTCCGGCTGCGGCAAGACCACGGCGCTCCGCATGGTCGCCGGCCTCGAATCGGTCACCTCGGGCAGGATCGCGATCGGCCCGCGCGACGTGACCGAGGTTCTGCCCAAGTACCGCGACGTGGCGATGGTCTT
>DATBIR010000138.1:0-2940 GCA_036556825.1 Beijerinckiaceae bacterium | reverse complement strand
GCTGCGCCTGATCACCTTCGACATCAACGAGGAGACGGGCGCCCGTTCCGTCCGCGACATCAAGGAGCAGGACGTCTATATGGGCGACATGCCGTTCATGACCATGAACGGCACCTTCGTCATCAACGGCACCGAGCGCGTCATCGTCTCGCAGATGCACCGCTCGCCGGGCGTGTTCTTCGACCACGACCGCGGCAAGACCCATTCCTCGGGCAAGCTGCTGTTCGCTGCCCGTATCATTCCCTATCGCGGCTCCTGGCTCGATTTCGAATTCGACGCCAAGGACCTCGTCTATGTCCGCATCGACCGCCGACGGAAGCTCCCCGCGACGTCGCTGCTCTATGCGCTCGGCTATGACGACGAGGAAATCCTGCAGACCTTCTACGACCGCATCGAGCTCGACGCGGACAAGAAGGGCGGCTGGAAGATGCCCTACGTGCCCGAGAAGATGCGCGGCGCCAAGTTCACCCACGACGTGCGCAGCGCCTCGACCGGCGAGGTCGTGATCGAGGCCGGCAGCAAGCTGTCCGCACGCCAGGCCAAGAAGCTCGCCGAGGAAGGCCTGAAGGCCGTCCTGATCCCGGACGACGCCATTTACGGCCGCTATCTGGGCGAGGACATGGTCAATATGGAGACCGGCGAGATCTATGGCGAGGCCGGGGACGAGATCGACAAGGAGCTGCTCGACACGCTGCGGACGCACAAGCTCAAGCGCCTGCCGCTGCTCGACATCGACCATGTCACCACGGGCGGCTTCATCCGCAACACGCTTCATGCCGACAAGAACAACAATCGCGCCGATGCGCTGATCGACATCTACCGTGTCATGCGCCCGGGCGAGCCGCCGACCCTGGAAGCCGCCGAGAACATGTTCCAGGGCCTGTTCTTCGATCCCGAGCGCTACGACCTGTCATCGGTCGGCCGGGTGAAGATGAACATCCGCCTCGAGCTGGAGTGTCCGGACACCGTCCGCACGTTGCGCAAGGAAGACATCATCGCGGTGATCAAGACGCTGGTCGAGCTTCGCGACGGCCGCGGCGAGATCGACGACATCGACCATCTCGGCAACCGCCGGGTGCGCTCGGTCGGCGAGCTGATGGAGAACCAGTATCGCATCGGCCTGTTGCGCATGGAGCGCGCCATCAAGGAGCGCATGTCCTCGGTCGATATCGACACGGTGATGCCGCAAGACCTGATCAACGCCAAGCCGGCTTCGGCGGCGGTGCGCGAGTTCTTCGGCTCCTCGCAGCTCTCGCAGTTCATGGACCAGACCAATCCGCTTTCGGAGATCACCCATAAGCGCCGCCTGTCGGCGCTCGGTCCGGGCGGCCTGACCCGCGAGCGCGCCGGCTTCGAGGTCCGCGACGTGCATCCGACCCATTACGGCCGGATCTGCCCGATCGAGACGCCGGAAGGCCCCAATATCGGCCTGATCAACTCGCTCGCCACCTTCGCGCGGGTGAACAAATACGGCTTCATCGAGAGCCCGTACCGCAAGGTGAAGAACCACAAGGTCAGCGACGAGGTGGTCTACCTGTCGGCGACGGAGGAGGCCCGCCATTACGTGGCGCAGGCCAACGCGCCGCTGTCGAAGGACGGCAAGTTCGTCGAGGATCTGGTGGTTTGCCGCCATGCCGGCGACGTGCATCCGATCCCGCCGGACCAGGTCGACCTGATCGACGTGTCGCCGAAACAGGTCGTCTCGGTCGCGGCGGCCCTGGTGCCGTTCCTGGAGAATGACGACGCCAACCGCGCCCTGATGGGCTCGAACATGCAGCGTCAGGCCGTGCCGCTGATCAAGGCCGAGGCCCCGCTGGTCGGCACCGGCATGGAATCGGTGGTCGCCCGCGACTCGGGCGCCGCCATCGCCGCCCGGCGCTCCGGCATCATCGACCAGGTGGACGCCACCCGTATCGTCATCCGGGCGACGGACGAGACCGACCCGTCGAAATCCGGCGTCGACATCTACCGGCTGCGCAAGTTCCAGCGCTCGAACCAGAACACCTGCATCAACCAGCGTCCGCTGGTGCGTGTGGGCGACCGGGTCGAGGCGGGCGACATCATTGCCGACGGTCCCTCGACCGATCTCGGCGATCTGGCGCTCGGCAAGAACGTGCTCGTCGCCTTCATGCCGTGGATGGGCTACAATTTCGAGGACTCGATCCTTATATCCGAGCGGATCGTGTATGACGACGTCTTCACCTCGATTCATATCGAGGAGTTCGAGGTGGCGGCCCGCGACACCAAGCTCGGACCGGAAGAGATCACCCGCGACATCCCCAACGTTTCGGAAGAGGCGCTGAAGAACCTCGACGAGGCCGGCATCGTCTATATCGGCGCCGAGGTGAAGCCGGGCGACATTCTGGTCGGCAAGATCACGCCGAAGGGCGAAAGCCCGATGACGCCGGAAGAAAAGCTTCTGCGCGCCATCTTCGGCGAAAAGGCCTCGGACGTCCGCGACACCTCGCTGAAACTGCCGCCCGGCGTCGCCGGAACGGTGGTGGAGGTCCGCGTGTTCAACCGCCACGGCGTCGAGAAGGACGAGCGCGCTATGGCGATCGAGCGCGAGGAGATCGAGCGCCTGGCCAAGGACCGCGACGACGAGCTGCAGATCCTCGACCGCAACGTCTACGGACGTCTGCGCGACATTCTGATGGAGAAGGAGGTCGCGCGCGGGCCGAAGGGCATGCGCAAGGGCTCCACCGTCAATGAAGAAGCGCTGAGCGACATTCCGCGCAGCCAGTGGTGGGAAATCGCACTCAAGGACGAGGGCCTGATGGCCGGCGTCGAGGCGATCCGCCGCCAGTATGACGAGGCCAAGCGCCGTCTGGAGCAGCGCTTCGTCGACAAGATCGACAAGCTGAAGCGCGGCGACGAGCTGCCGCCCGGCGTCATGAAGATGGTCAAGGTGTTCGTCGCGGTGAAGCGCAAGCTGCAGCC
>DATBIR010000137.1:0-3210 GCA_036556825.1 Beijerinckiaceae bacterium | reverse complement strand
GGGAACCCCCGAGGGGATCTGACACTTTCCCGCGGTGTCATCACCGGCCTTGTGCCGGTGATCTCGATCCGAAGACCGCCGCGCCTTTCCGATCGGGATGGCCGGGACAAGCCCGGCCATGACAACGGTAGGATGAAACGTCGCTAGATCCCCTCCGGCCCTGTCGGGGCGGCCGGCGTGGTGGCGGCGAGGCGGGCCTCGAGCGCCCGCACGCGCAGGGCGAGCTGCTCGTTTTCCTCGCGGGCGGCGGCGACCATGTCGCGCAGCACGTCGACCTCTTCGCGGGTGGCGACGTCCATGTCGCGCAGCAGCCGTTCGATCTGGCCCTTGATGACGCTTTCGATCTCGCGCCCGACGCCCTGCGCCGCCCCGGCCGCGTCGGTGACCAGACGGGCGATGTCGTCGAGCAGGCGGTTGGTCTGGGCCATGAGCGATCCTCTCGATCAGGATCGATTCGGACTGAATCGATCCTGATCCATTTATCTTCGTGCCGCATGATCTTTTCGGCAAAGCGGTGCCCACTTTGCCGGATCATGCTCTGGCGGCGCCACCGCGCCACGGGCGGCGCTGCCGATCTCCGGCGCAATGTGGACATCATTGGCGGTGATAGCAACCCGGTTGACGGGCCCGTCCGGCGCGGTCCATGTCCGCTCCCGATGAGACCCGCATGCCCCTGACCGCCCTGACCTTTCCCGACATCGACCCGGTCGCGATCGCCATCGGCCCCTTCGCCATCCGCTGGTATGCCCTCGCCTATATCGCCGGCCTTGTCGGCGGCTGGTATTACGCGCGCCGCCTGGTGCAGAAGGAGCATCTCTGGACCGGGCTCCGGCGGCCGACGCCAACGGACGTCGACGACCTCATCGTCTGGGTGGCGCTCGGCGTCGTGCTGGGCGGGCGCATCGGCTACGTCCTGTTCTACGATTTCGAATCGTATCTGTCCGACCCGCTCGAGATGGTGGCGATCTGGCGGGGCGGCATGTCGTTCCACGGCGGCTTCCTCGGATCGATCCTGGCCCTGATCCTGTTCGCGCGGGCGCGCCGCCTGAACGCCCTGTCGATGCTCGACCTGGCGGCGGTGGTGACGCCGATCGGCCTGTTCTTCGGCCGCATCGCCAATTTCGTGAACGGCGAATTGTGGGGCCGGCCCGCGCCCGATTTCCCCTACGCCTTCGTGTTCCCGCATGCCGGCCCGCTGCCGCGTCACCCGAGCCAGCTCTACGAAGCCTTCGGCGAGGGGCTGGTCCTGTTCGTCGTCATGGCGCTGGCGGCGCGGCGCTTCGGCTTCCGCCGGCCCGGGCTGCTCGGCGGCATCTTCGTCTTCGGCTACGCGCTGGCGCGCATCGTCTGCGAGTTCTTCCGCGAGCCGGATGCGCAGCTCGGCTTCCTGTTCGGCGCCTCGGTCGAGGCGCTCGGCGGCGGCGTCACCATGGGCATGCTGCTGTCGATCCCGATGGCGCTGGTCGGCGCGGTCGCCATCTGGCTGGCGGCGCGCGGCGTCACGCGGCCGCGCGCGGTGGCGGGGACCTCGCCCGGTGAACGCATTGCTTGACGAGCTGCGCCAGCTGATCGCCGTCGAGGGGCCGATCCCGCTCGCGCGCTATATGGGCCTCTGCCTCGGCCACCCCGTGCATGGCTACTACACGACCCGCGACCCGTTCGGGGCGCGCGGCGACTTCACGACCGCGCCCGAGATCAGCCAGATGTTCGGCGAGCTCGTCGGCCTGTGGGCCGCGGAGGCCTGGCGGCTGATGGGCGCGCCGGCGCAGCTGCGCCTCGTCGAGCTCGGGCCCGGCCGCGGCACCCTGATGGCCGACCTCCTGCGCGCCGTGCGCATCGTGCCGGGCTTCGCGCAGGCGCTCTCGGTGCATCTCGTCGAGACCAGCCCCGTGCTGCGCGCGCGGCAGCAGGAGAGGCTCGCCGGCAGCGTCCCGGTCGCATTCCCTGTCTCTTGGCACGAGCGTTTCGCGGACGTGCCGGCGGGGCCCGCCGTCGTCATCGCCAACGAGTTCTTCGATGCGCTGCCGATCGCGCAGTTCGTGCGCACCGACCGCGGCTGGCACGAGCGCCTGGTCGGCCTCGACGCAGACGGGCGGCTGGCCTTCGGCCTCGCGCCCGAGCCGCGCGCGGAGCTGCCGGCCCGGGGCGGCCCCGGCGACGTCCTCGAATGGCCGGCGCCGGCGGCGGAGCTCGTGACGGAGATCGCGCGCCGCCTCGCTGCCGAGGGTGGCGCGGCGCTGATCGTCGATTACGGCTATGCGGGCCCGGCCTTCGGCGACACGCTGCAGGCCGTGAAGAACCACGCCTTCGTCGATCCGCTGGCCGAGCCGGGCGAGGCCGACCTGACCGCGCATGTCGATTTCGCGAGACTCGCTGACGCCGCCGGCAGCGCCGGCGCGGCGGCGCACGGCCCCGTGCCGCAGGGCGATTTTTTGCGCGCGCTCGGCATCGCGGCGCGCGCCGCGGCGCTGCAGGCCCGCGCCAGCCCGGCGCAGGCCGCCGACATCGCCGGCGCGCTCGAACGCCTGACCGGCTCCGGCCCGGACCAGATGGGCACGCTGTTCAAGGCCCTCGCCCTCAGCCACCCGCACCTGACCTCCCTCCCCGGCTTTCCGCCGCACCAGTCCTGACGCCGACATGATCGAAGCTCCCGACCTGCGCTCTCCCCCTGTCCGCCACGCCTTCTTCACCCGCGAGGGCGGCGTCTCGACCGGCATCTACGGCTCGTTGAACGGCGGCATCGGCTCGTCCGACGACCCGGCGCACGTGACCGAGAACCGCCGCCGCATGGCGGAGCGTCTCGGCGTGGCCGAAAGCGCGCTCGTCAGCCTGCATCAGATCCATTCGGCCGAGGCGGTGATCGTCGAGCGGCCCTGGACGCGCGACGCGCGGCCGCGCGCCGACGGCATGGCGACGCGCGTGCCCGGCATCGCCCTCGCCATCTCGACGGCCGATTGCGGCCCGGTCCTGTTCGCCGATGCGCAGGCCCGGGTGATCGGCGCCGCCCATGCCGGCTGGCGCGGCGCCCTTGGCGGCGTCCTCGAAGCGACCGTCGCCGCCATGGAGACGCTCGGCGCCGCGCGCCGCAACATCACGGCGGTGCTCGGCCCGACGATCAGCCAGGCGGCCTACGAGGTCGGCCCGGAGCTGGTCGCCGGGTTTCGCCAGGCCGATCCCGGCAACGCGCGTTTCTTCCGCCCAGGTCCGCGC
>DATBIR010000136.1:0-4143 GCA_036556825.1 Beijerinckiaceae bacterium | reverse complement strand
GCAGAACAATAAGGGAATACTGTCAGCCATCAGCCCGGTCCAATGTGTCAGGGATCAACCCGGTCGGACAACCAGATTGCCACTCCCTATTGCCAGGACGGTTATCTGGCAATCGTCGCGCGCGAATATGGGATGAAAACGAGCGGCAAAGCCATTCGCTCGAACCAGGGTGAGAAAGAGCGCGCCTGTCGCCTGGTTGGGGAGGACAACCGTGTGCGTGACACCTGCGCGCAATACCGCAACCGCCGGTTCGACCGCCGAATCCCGTTCTGATTCGCTGAGGCGTGCCAGATGTGTCGCTGACGCTCCGGCTCAAAGCGGAATCTCGTCGACAAACTCGTTCTGCGTGCCGACTCGATCGGCACATGGCGGTCTGACGCGTCATGTCAGGCTGTTTATCTCGTCCCGAGCATCCGCAACATATGATCCATACTAGCTCCTTCTGAAACACTTGTTGCACAAAATCCGCAAACCCTGCTAACATGCCGTCATGCGCACGCAGGATGTTCACGATCGGCTGCTGTCGGATTTCGACCGGCTTCCGGGGCAGCTCCGGACGGCGGCGAAGCGGCTGCTGGACCATCCGGAGGATGTGGCGCTGCTTTCGATGCGCGAGCTTGCCCGGCGCGCGAAGGTGACGCCCGCGACGATGACGCGGCTGGCGCAGAAACTGGGCTTCGACGGATTCGAGCAGCTCCGGCAGGTCTATTCGGACGCCGTCCGCGAGCGCCCGCATGCTGTCCCCGACAGCTTCAAGGGCCGCGCCGAGGGGCTGCTGGCGCGGCGGGACCTGGACGGCGATGCCGCGATCGTCACCGACACGCTCGCCGCCCTGTCGGGACATCTGAGATCGCTGAGCGAGCCCGAGACCATCGCCGCCATCGGGCGTGCGGCGGACCTGATCGTCGCCCATCAGCGGGTGTTCTGCATCGGCGCGCGTTCGAGCTATCCCGCCATCTATCTCGGATCCTATCTGCTCTCATTGATCGGCGAGCAGACCTTTCTCCTCGACGGCGCCGGCGGCATCGGTCTCGATCGCCTGCACGCCTTGACCCCGTCCGATGCCGTGCTGGCGCTGACGATCGCTCCTTACACGCGCAATACGGTCGACGCCGTCGCCTTTGCCGCCGAGAGCGGCGCGACGATCATTGCGATCACCGACAGCCATGCCTCCCCCATCGCACGCCTTGCACGCGAGGCGATTATCGTCCCCATTCACACCCCGTCGTTCCTTCAGACTATGACGCCGGCCTTCATCGTCGTCGAATGTCTGGCGGCTCTCGTGGCGGCCAAGCGCGGCAACGCAGCCGTGAAGGCGATCGAAGCGGTGGAGGCTCATCTCAACCGCTTCGGCAGCTACATGACCGACGGGCCCCGCAGGAGAAGCAGATTGTGACTGAGCATTCGACACGCATTTTGCATCGCCGGATCGAAGGCAGCGACATGATGCCGGTGGCGGCCGGCGGCGAAGGCATCGAGATCATCGATGCGGCCGGCAAGCGCTATATCGACGCCTCCAGCGGCGCCGCCGTGTCCTGCCTCGGCCATGGCCATCCGGCCGTCAATGCGGCGATCACGGAGCAGCTAGGCAAGCTCGCCTACGCCCATACCTCGTTCTTCACCAGCGAGGTCGCCGAGCGCCTCGCCGACAATCTGGTCGCTCGTGCTCCCCGAGGCCTCGACCACGTCTATTACGTCTCGGGCGGCTCCGAAGCCATGGAAGCCGCGCTGAAAATGGCGCGTCAGTATTTCGTCGAGACGGGCGAGCCGCAGCGGCGGCATTGCATCGGGCGGCGGCAGAGCTATCACGGCAATACGCTCGGCGTGCTGGCGGTCGGCGGCAACGCCATGCGGCGCCGGCAGTTTGCGCCGCTCCTGTTCGAGACGCACCACGTCTCTCCGCCCTACGCCTATCGCGACAAGCGCGAGGACGAGACCATCGAGGCCTATGGCGAGAGGCTGGCGCGCGAGCTCGAAGGGACGATCGAAGAGCTCGGCCCCGACACCGTCATCGCATTCGTCGCCGAAACCGTCGGCGGCGCGACGCAGGGCTGCACGACGGCGCCGCCCGGCTATTTCAAGCGGGTACGCGAGATCTGCGACGCCCATGGCGTGCTCCTGATCCTCGACGAGGTCATGTGCGGGATGGGCCGCACCGGCACGCTCTATGCCTGCGAGCAGGAGGGCATCGCGCCCGACCTCGTCGCCATCGCCAAGGGGCTCGGCGCCGGCTACCAGCCGATCGGCGCGGTGCTGCTCTCCGGCGAAATATTCGCCGCCTTTCGCGACGGCTCCGGCCTCTTCCAGCATGGGCACACCTATCTTGCCCATCCGCTCGCCTGCGCCGCGGCGCTCGCCGTGCAGCAGACGATCGAGCGCGACGATCTCCTCACCAATGTACGCCGCCAGGGCGAGCTTCTCGAGCGCCGCCTGAAGGAGCGCTTCGGCAATCATCATCATGTCGGCGATGTCCGCGGCCGCGGGCTGTTCTGGGCCGTGGAATATGTGATGGATCGGACGACGAAGACACCTTTCGATCCCGCGCTCAAGCTGAACGCGCGCGTCAAGCAGGAGGCGATGCAGCGGGGCCTTGCCTGCTACGGCATGCCCGGCACGATCGACGGGCGCCTCGGCGATCACAATATGCTGGCCCCGCCCTTCATCGTCACCAGCGCCGACATCGATCGGATTGTCGAGCGTTTCGGCGACGCTGTAGACGCCGCACTGCAATCTGTGCAACGAATTTGAACAGGTCGATGGGATCTCAACAAGGAGAGGTAAACAAATGAGAATGCTGACAGTTTTTGCAGCGGCGGCCGCTGCTATCGGAACGCTCGCAGCACCGGCGCAGGCGCAACAGAAATTCGTGACGGTGGGCACCGGCGGCGTGACCGGCGTCTATTATGCCGTGGGCGGCGCCATCTGCCGCCTGATGAACAAGGACCGCGCCAAGACCAATATCCGCTGCTCGACCGAATCGACGGGCGGCTCCGTCTTCAACGTCAACGCCATCAAGAGCGGCGACATGGAATTCGGCATGACCCAGTCGGACGTTCAATACAACGCCATCAAGGGGCTGGCGCAGTTCAAGGACGGCGCGATCGCCGACCTGCGCGCCGTATTCTCGGTGCATCCGGAGCCGTTCACCGTGCTGGCGCGCAAGGACGCCGGCGTCACGAAGTTCGAAGACTTCAAGGGCAAGCGTTTCAATGTCGGCAATCCCGGCTCCGGCACGCTCGCTTCGATGGAAGAGCTTCTCGCCGCCATGGGCTGGAAGAAGAGCGACTTTTCGCTCGCCTCCGAGCTGAAGGCCGACGAGCAGGGCACCGCGCTCTGCGACAACAAGATCGACGGCTTCTTTTACGGCGTCGGCCATCCTTCAGCCGCCATCCAGGACCCGACGACGGGTTGCGGCGCCAAGCTGATCGGGATCGAAGGTCCCTATGTCGACAAGCTGCTGGCCGAGAAACCCTACTACGCCAAGGCCACGATCCCCGGCGGCATGTATTCGAACAATCCGAACCCGGTGACGACCTATGGCGTTGCCGCAACGCTGGTGACCTCGGCCAAGGTGCCCGACGATGTGGTCTACAATCTCGTCAAGGCCGTGTTCGAGAATTTCGACGAGTTCAAGAAGCTGCACCCGGCCTTCGCCAATCTCGACCCGAAAGCCATGGTCAAGAACGGCCTCAGCGCCGAGATTCATCCGGGTGCGATGAAGTATTATAAAGAGAAGGGGATGCTCTGAGGCGGAGCTGCCGTCCGGTCTGGCGATAGCGGTGTGAGGATAGGCCTGCAAAAGCCCCCTCACCCGGTCGCCTTCGGCGCCCGCCCTCTCCCGCGAGGGGAGAGGGCTAAGACTCGCAGCGAGCTCCGCTATTTGCCCTCTCCCCCCGCGGGAGAGGGCGGCGAGGTCCGTAAGGACCGAAGCCGGGTGAGGGGGCTTTGGCAAGATGCCAATAAGAGTGCGCCTGCGGGCGGCAACCGGCGCCACATAAAAACGGTCTTGGGGAGTGAAGCATGTCGGAGACTGGCGCGACAGGTGTGACTGCGAGCCGCGAGGAGCTGGAGAAGCTGGTCGAAGAGGCCGATATGGGCGGCCGCCATCCATTCGGGGTTGCAGCGCGCATCCTGACGGTCGTC
>DATBIR010000135.1:0-1819 GCA_036556825.1 Beijerinckiaceae bacterium | reverse complement strand
AGACTGCCGGTGCCACTCCCTCTCGAGGTTCTCGCGGGAGATGCGCTTGCCGGTCGCCAGATTTTTCTACTAGAAGCGCTGCCGGTTGTAGACGATCTGTCCGATGTAGAGCTCGTTGTTGAGGATGCCGTTGCGCCGCTTGGGTGAGCCGAGCACGGCCGAGGCGTTCCAATGTCCGCCGGTCGGTCCGGGCACGCCCTCGCGGTTCAAGTCGCGCACAATCGCCAGCGGCCCCTTGCCGGTGGCGTACTCGCGGAAGATGCGGCGCACGATGTCGGCCTCAGCGGGATTGATAGCGCGTCGTCCTTTATCGTCGCCGTCCTTGAGCACGTCGTAGGCATAGCTCTTGCCGCCGGGGATGCGGCCCGCCTTCACCCGGCCGATCTGGCCGCGGCGCGTCTTCTGCGCCAAGTCCTTCAGGAACAGCGCGGACATGGTGCCCTTGAGGCCGACGTGGATCTCGGATACCGCGCCATCGGCGAGCGTCTCGATGCGCACGCCCAGGAACTGCAACCTTTCATAGAGGGCGGCGATATCGGCCTGGCTGCGCGACAGACGGTCCAAGCTCTCTGTAACGACGACGTCGAACCGGCGCGCCTGAGCGTCCGCTATCAGACGCAGCAGGCCCGGCCTGTTGAGGGTCGAGGCGCCGGAGATGGCGGCGTCGTCGTACACATCCACCACGTCCAGGCTGCGGGCCTCGGCATAGCGCCGGGCAAGGTCGACCTGGTCGGCGATGGAGCGCAGGTCCTGCAGGTCGCTGGAGAAGCGGGCGTAGATCGCAGCGCGCATGGCAACCCCCAATGGCATGAAACGTCAGAGCCGGCACGATTCAGTCCGCGTCGTCTTTCGCAGGCTGACTTGGCAATTCTTCGGCCGGCATGTCTTGTCGAGAACGCGAGCGGTCCCTCGCGTCCTCGGCGGCATCGTCCTCACGCGCAGCCTGGCGGGCGAGCGCCTCTGCCAGGGCGACGATCTGGCGCCGTGCCTCGGCCGCGGCTGCCTGGTCGAGGCTCTTGGCCAAGTCCCGGCGCAGTCTGCTTCGCGTTGGTGCGGCATGGCCGGCAACGCGTGCCGTGACCCGGCCCGGCGTGCGGCCATCAAGCGGTGGGGGTGGCGAGGCCTCGCCGCATGGCGGCTCCTTCTTACCCTGAGCCGTGACAACGATGTCAGAGACGATTTTGACGGGGACGCCCAGCACCCGGAGTGCTGAACCCGGCCACGCGGCGTTCGCGGCCAGACGGACTTGCGTCGTGAGGACCGGACCGAGCTGGCGCCGGATCGTCGCGGCAGCCGGCGCAACCGAACGGAAGCCCTTGCGCGCCTCCCAATGGATCTCGTCGTGTCCGTCAGCTTCATTGCCCGGCGCCGCGACAGCATCATCGCCTCCTTTGTCCGCCGGGTGCCTTGATGCTGCGGCGGGAGCCGCGCCGAGCAGAAGGGCGTCTTGCACGCGCGGCAGCGGGCCAACCTCGGGGGCGACCTCCGTGGGGATCAGCGGAACGGCATGGCGATGGGCGCGCAGGATGGCCCATAGCGCCGGGTCGCGCCGAATCGTAGCGTAAGCATGATCGCCTTGGTCGGGTCCCCCGACGACCGGCACGGTGGCGCCTTCATCGGTACGGGCACCGATCGCACTCCATGCAAGGCGACTCTGCCGCTCTGCGAGCCAATCGAGGACCGCCAGTCGGACCATGGCCACAAGGAGGAAGGCAAGGATCAGCGTCGCGCCGACGAGCGCGTCGTCGAGGAGGCCGGGTTCCCATTGCCCCTGACCGGAGGACCAGGTCGGCGCCGTTGCCGCCAGGCAGGCCGCGGC
>DATBIR010000134.1:0-2428 GCA_036556825.1 Beijerinckiaceae bacterium | reverse complement strand
CTCTGGATGCCGGCAACCTCAAGCATGGCGGCGCGCCTTGCCGAGATAGACGTCCTGCACGGCGGCATTCTCGCGGATCTCCGAAGGCGGCGCTTCGACCAGCAGCCGGCCATTGTCGAGCACGGTGACGAAGTCCACCAGTTGCAGCACGAGGTCCATGTCGTGCTCGATCAGCACCAGGGTGAGATCGCGCGGCAGGCCGCGGATGACGTCGGAGACGATGGCGCGCTCGGCGGGGGAGAGGCCCGCGGCCGGCTCATCGAGCAGCAGCAGCTTCGGCCGCCCGGCGAGCGCCATCGCCATTTCGAGTTGGCGCTGCTCGCCATAGGACAGCGTATTCACCGGCGTGCCGCCGCGCTCGCCGAGGCGCGACAGCCCCAGCGCATGCTCGACCCGCGCCGCCTCCGCCGCGGTGAGCCTGCTCGAGCCGAGCATCGAGAATTTGCGCGGCGACAGGCCGTGCACGGCAAGCTGCATGTTCTCGGCGACGGTCAGATGGGGAAACAGATTGGTGATCTGAAACGTGCGGCTCATGCCGGCCTGCGCACGGACATGGACGCCGGCGCCGGTCAGGTCGGCGCCTGCGAAGCTCACTCGCCCCGACGTGACGCGGACCATGCCGGTGATGGCGTTGAACAGCGTGGTCTTGCCCGCGCCGTTCGGCCCGATGATCGCCCGCCGCTCGCCGGCCGGCACGCGCAGCGAGACGCCGTCGACGGCCCGGAGGCCGCCGAACTGCACCGTGATGGTATCGAGCGTCAAAAGGCCGGCCACAGGATCCCTTTCGCCTTTACTCCATCGGCACTCTTCGTCGCCCCGGACCTGATCCATACGCGCTAATTTACGGAATGCTGACCTCGAAGGTTCGTCAGATCAGCCCTCTCCCGGGGGGAGAGGGCGGCGCGAAGCGCCGGGTGAGGGCGTACAGATTCAATAGCTGCCACCGTACCCCCTCACCCAACCCTCTCCCCCTGGGAGAGGGCTTTCGCTCCGAATTTTGCGCTGCGTTCAGCGTAAGTTAGCGCCCATGGGACCTGATCCGGGGCAGGTCCGGGGCGACGAAGATGAGTTAGGTTTTCTTGATCCCCTGAAAATCGCGCGAATAGGACGGCTGCTTCATGTAGGTCTCCGGATCATATTTCCAGAATTGCGAGACGTTCGGATAGGACGTGATCGGCACATTCCAATAGCCGCCCTCCGGCCGCTTCACGGTTTTGCGGATATAGACGTCGTAGATCGGGTTGCCGTAGCTGTCGAGCGTTACCGGTTTGCCGAGCGGCGAGTCTGTGAGCGTGGTCTTCATCACCGCGTCGAGCAGCGCATCGCGGTTGGCCGCATCGCCCTTGACCGCTTTCAGCGCCTCGGCGACCCACATCGCGCCGGAATACATGGAGAAGCCGTAGAGCGAGGGCAGCTTGTCGAACTTCTTCTGATAAGCGGCCACGAACTCCTGGGTCTTGGGATTGTCCGACCCTTCCGCGAAATGCGCCGCGACGACGATGCCCTCGACCTCGTCGCCCATGGTGCGGATGACGGACTGATCGGTGAGGTTCATCGCGCCGACCACGGGGATCTGCCCCTTCAGGCCGAAATTGGCGAATTGCTGCATGAAGCGGGTGGCGTCGGCGCCGGTCTCCATGGCGAAGATCACATCGGCCCCGAGATTGGCGATCTGGCCGAGATAGGAGCTGAGATCGGCGGTGTTCAGCGGATGCCAGAACTGACCGAGCACCTGGCCGCCCCCCTCGCTGAAGGTCTGGCAGAAGCCGCCGCACTGCTCATGGCCGAAAGTGTAGTCCTGGCTGATGGTGGCGACCTTCTTGTAGCCCTGCTTCAGCGCCCAGTCGGCGAGCGGCCGCGGGAACTGGCTGGCGGAATAGCCGGCGACGCGTACGACGTTCTTGATCCGCTTGCGCTGGGTCAGGTCGTCCGCGGCGATGATCGGGATGAAATAGGGGACGCCGTTGCCCTTCACGTAGTTCGCGACGGCGAGGCCCGTATTGGCAAGCAGATTGCCAAACAGCATATCCACATTCGCCTGCTCGACGAGCCGGCGCGCTTTCTGCAGCGCGGTATCGGGATTGGAGGCGTCGTCCTCGACGGTGATCTCGACCTTGCGGCCGGCGACCTCGTGCCCGCGCTCCTCCCACAGCATGTTGAAGCCGTCGACCATCTCGCGCCCCCCCGATGCGACGACGCCGGTCAGCGGCGCGAGCAGGCCGAGACGGATCGGCGCGGTCTGCGCGCGGGCGATATACGGTTTGGTCAGCGCGGTGGTGGCGGCAGCGAGAGCGACGCTGGTTTTTATGAAAGTTCTGCGGTCCATCTGATCCCACTCCTTGAGGCGGCAATGTGATTAAGGCTGCTGGCGGTCGCCCGGCGGCGCGAGCAAGTCGCGGATGCGCCCGAGCACGCCTTCGGGCGCAAA